>NZ_JXSL01000024.1 GCF_000829825.1 Paramagnetospirillum magnetotacticum MS-1
CACTGGGATCTTTCGCGTCTCGGGATTTTCCCTGAGCCGCCGAAGGCACTCATAGCCATCCATAACCGGCATCATCACATCGAGCAGAATGAGGTCGGGCTGTGGATAGGTTGAGGCGATTTTTAACGCACGCTCGCCCGATGTCGCCACCTTGACCAAATATGATGGCTGCAATAACTCGCCAAGAACTTGGAGGTTCTCGGCAACGTCGTCGACGATAAGAACGACAGGACGCTCGCTTCTCATAACCATTTTAAGCTCAAAGAACCTGAAGTAGCTCACATGGTAATACTAAAGTGATTTTGCGACAACAACGGCCTCGCGCGTTTGCGCTGTGGTTGTCTGGACGTCCGGATTGGGTCATGTTGAGCCAGTTGGTCGGGGCGAGGCGGGAGACCGCTGTGCCCCCGGCAGCCGCCATCCAGCGTGAGCGTCCGCTATGCCGGGTCTGTGCCAGATCCAGTCAGTGGCGAAGAATCCTAGTTGCCGACGCAACCCATGGGAACACCGCCATTTTCCGAGAACATCATTTCTCTTCGCAGCCTATGCGGATGACGGGCTGGATAAATGGCGGCTATTTTCCCACCCCATCCGCGACCAGGTGCAGCCGAGCCAGGGCCGAGTCCAGTTCGGCGGCGATCTTGGCCCTCTGATCGGCGGCCTTGGTCTCACGTAAGCGCCGCAGTGCGCTTTCCGCCTCGTTCAATTCGCCGACGCCCCGGCTATCCTGGCGTGTGGCCAGTTGCAGCTTCACCGATTCCAACTCGGCGGATTTGGAGGATTCATAGGCCTTGTCGATGGGCGCAGGCTGGGCCAGCGCCATGACGACGGGAGCTAAGGCCAGCAACACCGCCACTGCGACCAGACGGACCAAAATGCGCATCATGTACCTCCAGGACTTAATGTTTAAGCATAACAGATCAGGCTCCCCATTCGCGGATCACCACGGCTGCTACAGAGCGAAGAACCCGGCCAACTAGGGAACGGCGCTCGCCATTCATCAGCACCTGGCCCCGCACAGGTGTAAAAATGTCCTCTCCGCCCACGGTCAAGCGAACACGATAGACCGCCAGGTCGGGCACGAGAGACTTATTGTCGAAACGCGCGGAGATCGCACCGCCATAAAGAACCGCCAGTTCCGGGTCGGCCAGAGATTTGACGGCGGTGCGGTCGATACCGATGACCGTGGCGGAGCGGGCCCCACCTGAGCCTTCGGGAATGAAGGTGGCTGATGCGCCAACCGCGATACGGGGCAGATCATCCTCGGCGACGTAAGCTTCGATCTGCGTGCCTGAGCGAAGGGCCATCATCGGCTCCCTGGGGCCGATCCACTGACCGAGCTGCACCACGGGCGACAGGTCGATGACGGTACCATCGATGGAAGCGGTCAGCATCAGGCGGGATTGATCGCGGGTGAGCGCGGTGCGCTCCGCCATGACCGATCCCAGTTCCTGGACAATGGCCTGGGCGCGACTGCGGAAGCTGTCGTCGAAGCCAACGGCCTCGATCTCATATTTCAGCACACCGATACGGCGCTCGATCTGCGCCAGACGTAGCGCCATGTCTGGATTGTCAAGGCGAGCCAGAACCGTTCCGATGGTGACCTTGTCCCCGGCTTTGACAACCAGTTCACCGATCACCCCTGGCAATGGGGCGTAAACCACCATGTGATCCTTGGCCTTGAGCAGCGCCGGAGCCGATACCCGGCTGCTCCATGGCACCACGGCCAACAGAACCAACCCGGAAAACAGGCCGAAGGTGATCCGGCTGCGCTTGGTCGTCCGAATTGCCCTCGCCTTCTCCCACCATTGATTGAACTCGACGAAGAATGGCCGGGCCACGAACCAGCCGATTTCGACGCAGAACAGCATCACCCCGACCACCTTGATAAAGAAGTGATAGACCAGCATGGCGATGCCGAGAAACAGCGTCAGGCGGTAGATCCATATCGCCCAAGCGAAGGCGATCACCCCGGCGTGGATACGGGGAGGAAAGCATTCGGGGATGGTTTCCCCAAGCCCGAATAGGACCTCGCGCAGATGCCAGCGGGCCAAGGCGAAGGCGCGATTGTGCAGGTTGGGCATGTCGAGCGCGTCCATGGCCAGGAAATAGCCGTCGAAGCGCATGAACGGCGAAAGGTTGATGGCAAGCGATGAAATCCAGGTTGTCGCCGCCAAGGTGAAGGCTAAGGACTTGGCCGTGCCGTCGGGGAGCAGCCCCCAGGCCAAGGTCGCCCAAGCCGCCAAAGCCAATTCGGACAGGATACCGGCTCCGCCGACCATCAGCCGCTGGCGGCGCGAGGTTAGCTTCCAGGCTTCGTTGACGTCAGTATACAGCACCGGCATCAGCACCAAGAAGGCCACTCCCATGGTGGGGACACGCAGTCCATAGGATTTGGCCGTCAGCGCATGGCTCAGCTCATGGACGATCTTGGCAAAGCCCAGGGCGATGCCAAACGAGGCCAGCCCCTCCATGGAGAAATGATCAACGAAGGTCGTGGTAAAGATGCCCCACTGTCGGCCGACCAGGAACAGGCCGACCACCAACGCCCCCAAGGTGATGAGGCGGAAGGAACGCCGCCCCATCCACTCCACGAAGGGAAGGATGGCGTCGAGCCATTGGTCGGGGCGCACCAGAGGCACCCGGAAGAACAGATAATGATGCAACGCCCAGGTCAGCCAACCGGTCTTGTGGGCGTCATGGATGGCCAACAGGCGCTCTACATCCCTCGACCCCGACGGCTTGAGCAACTGGCTGCGTGCCAGGAACTCAACCACGTCACTCACGTCGTCGGCCTCCAAGGCCAAGGTCGTTTCGGCGGATACGGAGAGAGCGATGGCTTCGGAGTGTCCCAGATGCCACCGCGACAGCACCTCGAAAACAGGCCAAGTCAGGCGGAAGAACTGGTTACGCAAAGGATCGTGCAACAGCCAGGTCGGCGCCCCGTCATGGCCGACCGGGCCGGAATGAAGCGCCAGTTCATCGCGCAGGGCCGGGAGAGCGGCGCCGGCCGACATGATCAGAAGCCCACATATTGGCGAATGGTCGCCAACGGCTTCCTGAACAGCCACCACACCAGCGGCACGGCATCACCGTCGATGCGAGCCGTTCCCTTGAGGCCCAGACGTGGCCTGTCGGCCGGATCAGCCAGACTGGCGCGGACCCGATGGACGATGGTGCTGTCGGGCCGGGCCGATGCCTCGTAGGCTATGCTGCGCACCGTGGCATGCACAGGCGACAACGGGGCGGTGTTGAGGAACATGGTCAGCCGTGCTCCCGCCGTAACCTCGCCCACATCGGCAACGGCCACCCAGGCATCGATCTCGGTATCCTTCTCGTCGGCCACCGCCATCACTTTCTCGCCCACCGCCACCGGCTTGCCGATCCAGTCGGTGGGATCATCGAACACCACCACACCGGCGCGAGGAGATTTGACGGAAATACGGGCCAGCTGACTTTCCAGCAGGCGAACATCGGCGGCCTTTTCCTCGGCCTTGCCGGCCAGGATCGCCACCTGCGCCTTGGCCTTGCCATCGAATACCATGGCCTGAGCAGCCTGACGGTATTCCGCCTCGGCGGTGGCCCATTGCTGACGGGCCACGTCCAGCCTGCCCGTCAACTGTGTGGCATCTAGTTCAAACAGGGGCTGGCCTTCGCTCACGCTGTCATTGGGCTGAACGGCGATATGGTCAACGACACCATCGAGCGGCGCACGAACAATGATGGGATGCGCTGGAACGGAATCGGCGGGGGCCAACACTGAGCCAGTCACCGGAAACAGCGCCACAGCCAGCGCGGCGATGGCACCGATGCGGGTGCGGCGGCCGTCCGCCGCCTTCAGGCGTTGGCTCAGGGTGGCGCGTGGCAAGAGCGCCAAGCGCGACACCCGTACCAGGGAGGCGAGATGGGCCAACAGGGCAATCTCCTGCTCGGCAAACGCCTCATCACGGGCATAGAGCAGCGTCTCGCCGTCCATGGGCAGGCCCAGGGCATGGACAGGCAGCCAGTCACTCCATTGCTCGGTCAGGCCGGCGGGTAAGGCGGCAGCCGTCAGGGCGGTGGGAATACTCAGATTGGACAGATGACGAAAGACCTGGCCCAGCCACAGCAAATAGGGGCTGCCGCTTTCCACCGTCGCCGCTCCCGACACGGCGATCACTCCGTCGGCCCTTCCCCACAAGGCCGCTTGCCGGTAAGGAATCAGGGTGTGAGCAAGATTGACAGCCAGGAAGGCCACCTCGATAGGCCGCTTGGCGGCGAGGATACGTTGTTGTAGATCGAGGAGAGAGAGAAAATCCTCGTTCATGGCGGGGGAGTAAGCAGCACCTTGCCGCTCATGCCCGCAGACAGCTCCGGGAACCGCCCGCCGATGGTGCCCATCATCCTCACCGTTTGGCTGACTGGATCAATGCGGGCACCTGCTCGGACCAGCTTGACCGGATAGGTCCTGGTTGTCTCGTCGATCACCACCTGGAAGGCGTACCCTGGCTTCAGCCAAATCAGCCATTTGCTGGGCACCACGAAATCAACCTCCAGTTCGGTGTCGTCCAGGATGTCCAGCAGGGCTTGCCCCGGCTGGACAAATTGCTGGGAACGGGCCTTCTGCTCCACCACGCGCCCATCAAATGGAGCGGGGACCTGACACTTGGCGACCACGGCAGCTCCAGCCGAATCCTTGGCGCGGGCCTTATCGACTTCGGCCTGGGCGAGGTCGTATTCCAACTTGCCGATGGTCTGAAGCTCCAGCAGCCGCTTATTGACCGCCACGGTCTTTTCCGCAGCGCTTAAGGTCGCGCGGGCTTCGGTCAGTTGCGCCCGCTGCACCGAGCAATCGAAGGCGATCAGCGTTTGTCCTTTGGTAAATCGCTCGCCTTCACGCACCGCGATCTTTTCCACCTTGGCGCCGATCTCCGCGGCTAGGGTGGTATAATCGCGCGGCGTCAGCTGGGCACGGATGTCACCCTGCGGGGCCTGAGCCCAGGCGGCACCTGGCAGGGTGACCGCCAGGACAAGGAGGAAACGTCGCAGCATCATCTTCTCCAGCCTAGGCGGCGTGTCCGCTCGGCGTCGCGGCCCGGAACAGAGCCATCTGCTTAGCGATGCGGCCCTGATGGCCGCTGTCGCGCAGTTGCTGGGTTAGCGAGGGCTTGCCCACGGGCTTCAGCAGGCCTTGGCGACCACCGCCAGGGGCGGCGCCGCCCTGAGGTTGGCCGTCACTACTGGGAGCGACTTGCCCCTGCCCGGCTTCGCCCACCTTGATGCTGAAGGTCTGCACCGCTTCACGTCCCTCGGCGTCCCGGGCTACCACCTTGACCGTCACCTCGCCCCGGAAGCCGGGCGGCGGAGTTCCTTCGAAGGTGCCGTTTTGGGGATTGAAGCTCATCCATCCCGGAAGAGCGGCGCCGTTGACCTGTTGCGCGCTCAGGGTCACCGTTGCGTCGGCCTTGGTATGGGCGAAGGACTCGGCGGAAATCTGCACCGAAATCCGGCTGCCCGCATCCACGGCAGCGTCCCGGATCGGCGCGGCGACAACCAGAGCGTCGCCACTTCCAGTTCCCCGAGCCGCCACGGCCACCTGGAAGGCACTGGGGGCGGATACCGTTCTGGCATCCGGCACCACCGGTACACCAGCTGTCGCTGCGCGGGCCGCCGCCGAGACACCGGCGCCGGAAGTCGCCCCACCAGATTCACCGCTGCCGCTCGCGCCCGCCGCAGTGCCCGAACCCGCACCGACATTAGCAGTCCCTGCGCTTGTCGCGGTTCCCCCTGCAACGCCCACACCGGTTCCACCGGTCCTGGTACCGCCATTCTCGCCACCGGTGCCGCCAGTGGTCGTGCCACCGGTTCCATTTCCAGTCCCGCCAGGGCCACCGGCGAAGCCGACGCCCGTGCCACCAGCTGTGGCACCGCCCGAGGTTCCGACACCGCCATTCTCACCACCGGTCCCGCCAGTGGTCGTGCCGCCGGTTCCAGTTCCGGTCCCGCCAGTGCCACCGGCGAAGCCGACGCCCGAGCCGCCAGCCGTTGCTCCCCCGCCCAAGCCCACACCGCCAGATGTTCCGCCCGTTCCAGTTCCAGTCCCACCCGTGGACGGGCCGAAGCTGAATCCTCCGGCCGAGGCACCGCCGCTGAAGCCTACACCGCCAGATGTTCCGCCCGCTCCACTTCCGGTCCCACCCGTGGATGGACCAAAGCTGAAACCGCCAGCCGTGGCACCGCCGCTGAAGCCCACGCCGCCAGACGTGCCTCCCCACCCCGATCCGCCGCCCTCATTGGGCAAACCAAAGCCGCCACCAGAGGATGTTCCTGTCCCAGTTCCCGCGCCGGTACCGGTTCCGGGGGTGACTCCGCCACCACCCAAGGCTGCGCCGCCGTTCAGGCCGATGCCTCCAGAGGTCGACGGCGGCGGCGAGGCATGGGGCGGGGCGTCGAAACTGAACGTCGCCGTCTGCGAGGTCGTGCCTCCGTGGTCGTCACTGGCGGTAATGGTAGCCGTATAGGTACCTGTCCCGGAGGGAGTGCCTGAAATGGCGCCGGTGGTCGGATTGATGGTCAGACCCGGCGGTAGATTGGTAGCGGTATAGGTAAATGGATCGCTGTCGCCATCGGTGAAGGTGCCGGGCGGCAGGGGATAGTTGAAATTAACACCCTGCACCCCCTTGGGCGCGCTGGGCACCGGCCCATTCTGTGGCGTCGTGTTGGCGCGCAGAGTCAGAACCTTGTCAAAGCTGTTGCCGCCGATATCGGTGGTGCGGACCCGGACGGAATAGCTGCTCCCAGGGGTCAGGGTCTGGTTATTCACCGACAGGGAGTTCCCCGAAATCGAAAACTTGGCGTTGTCGGTGCTGCCCGCCCCGGCCACCAGGGCGTAGGTGAAGGTGGAATTGGACGACAGATCGGTGGTGGAGAAGGTGCCGATGGTGGCGTTGGCGTTCCCCGCCTGGTTGATGTCGGTGGTGGATAGGGCAAGGTTCGACGGCGCATTGGCGTCGATGCGCCCGGTGGTCGTCACCATGGCGGTGGTGTAGGCCGCACTGGAATTTCCGGCGCGATCCACCAGAACCAAATTGACCGGGATCTGCCCGCCACTGGCCGCCACATCGCCGCCGCCATCGGCGACGGTAAAGGTGGCGCTCAGATGGGTGGCGTCCACAACGCTCAGGCTTCCCAAGGTGAAGCCGTCGACGGTCTTCGCCGTGCCCAGGCTATAGTAGCTGTCATTACCGCTGTCAGCGGCCAGGGTGATGGTGGCGGTGATGACGTCGCCTACCTTGTTGGTGGCGTTGGGGATGCTGATCGACGAGATCACCGGCAGGGTATGATCGACGGTATAGGCCTGGCCGCTGAAGCCGCCGGTGACAGCCTTGCCATAGGCGATATCGGTGATACCGGTCCCGGCATTATTGAGGTTCAGCGCCAGATCGCCGTCGCCGGTGATTCCGGTAACGGTGACGGTGTAGGTCTTGTGGTCGCCACTGTCGGTCACGCTGGCGATGGTGCCAGCGGCGGTGGTGGCGGACGTGACCGCGCCTGTGGCCGTTCCCGATGTGGTGGCCAGCGCGAAATCAGAGGTATCGACCCCGGCGACCGCCGCGTTGAAGGTCACCGTCCAGTCACGGCTGGTGGCGTTGGTGTAGGCGGTGGCTCCGGCGGCCCGGTCGAGGGATGAAACGCTGGGGCCGTTATAGACGTCGATCCGGACCGTATCGGTGGTGGTGCTGTGGCCGTCCGAGGCGGTGACTTTGAAATAGGACGCCCCCGCATCCGATGCAGCCGAGGTGCCGGAAAAGGTCCGGGTTCCGGCGGTAAAGCTCAGCCATCCCGGCAAGGCTCCGCCATTGACCAGCGTCCCGGACGAATCGACCCGCTGGACGCTATAGGTCAGGGCATCGGCATCGGCGTCATGGAAGGTGCCGGACGGAACCTGATAGGTAAAGGCGACGCCGGTCACTGAGGTCTGAGTGGATTGGGCGGCGCTGACCACCGGAGCGCGGTTGAGGGTGACGGTGGAATAACCCGCAGAAGTCAGATCGCCACCGGAACCCTGGCCACCGCTGTTGCCGTCATGGAAGGTCCAGTCCAACTGCGCCGTCTGAGCACCATCGGCCGAGGGCGGGCTGGTGCGTGAATAGGTGATGTGGTCGAGCACGTCGTTGACCAGGACGGTGGTCGGCTTGGTGCCGTTGTCGGCGAAGGTCAGCGTGAAAGTGCCGCCGGTCTCGGAGAAGGTGGCGATGACGTGGCCGCCTGCCGAAACATTACCGCCGCTGACTGTATAGCCCGAGCCGTTGGCCACCGAGATCACGTCGTTGGCATCCGCCCCGGCATGGTTGACAATGCTGACCGAGGCCCCGGCGTAATTGCCGCTGCCGCCATTGGCGGCGTCCAGTTCCACATCGGCGATGGTCGCTCCGGAATCCAGGGTGGCGGCTCCGACGCCCTGGTACCAGGACACCGCGTTGGTCATGCCCGACAGGCTCGGCGCCTCGTTGATGGCGGCGATGGTGACGGTCTGGTCGGCGGCTGTGGCGAGGTTCCATTTGTCGGTGGCGACGAAATGCACCGTCCGGCTCGACGTGCCGGGAGCGTGGGTATTGTCGTCGTACAAGATCGCCTGGGCCAAGCCACTAACCAGGGTATTGGTGGCGCTGGCGTTGAAGGTGATGGTCCAGGTGGACGAACCGGTCACCTGGGTAGCGCTGGCGGTGCCGATGGCGGTGTTGGCACTGCCGTCCCAATACTTGATGGCATTGCTGCTGGCGGCATCGACCCAGTACCCCGCCGATCCCGGCTGGCTGGTGGCCAGATACAGTTTGTCGGTGGCATCGGCATTGGCGCTGATATTCACCGCGAGCGTCCCGCCATTCCATTCGGTATTGCCGTCGGCATCGGCAATGCTGATGGCGGGAGCAACTGCGGTCGGGGTGCGTTCGGTGTAGGCGGTGGTGCCGCCCGCCGTCACCGTGGGCGCATTGTCCACCAGGGCACTGAAGCTCTTGGTCGCCGTGGCGGTGCCGTCGCTGACCTGAACGGTGAACGTCTCGGTGCCGACGAATGAGGCGTTGGGGGTATAGGTGACGGCACCTGTGGGCGAGATTGTGCCAGCGCCCGAAGTGCCGGTGGCGGAGGTGAAAAGCAAACTGCCGCCATTGTTGGGCGCAACGCTTTGCGACCACGTCTCGGTCTGGCTGGAGTCCGAATCGGTAATGCCGAGATACGAGGTGATGTCGTGCGCTGTGGCACCAGGTGCAAACGTCAGATTGGTGGTGCCGCTGCTAACAAAGGCAGGTGTAACGTTGGGGTTGTAACCAAAGCTTTCCTGATCTGAAAGGCCGGTCAGAGGTATTCCAGTGCCACTGGCATACAAATAGAATGAGACGTATTTCGTGCCTGCTCCGCCAGTGGGAGCACCGCCAAGGTCTGCCCATGTGACGCCCCAGTCATGCCCAGTGAAGTCACCCCATCCGCTGTTAAAGTGTGTGATAAGAGTGTATTCAGTTTGAGATCCCCACTGCCCCTTTATCGTGAACGGCCCATCCGTATTTGTAGATGAATTATAGATATTGAATGTGAATTTTAGACCGGTTGCGGTTTGCGATACATTCCAAATACTATAAATCGTTAAGGTCCCGTTGCCAACCGAGAGGAGATCATGCGCGTACTGATACACTCCGTCACTCAGTGTCCCTGTGAGATACTTATTAGAGCTACTCACGTATTCGAGAGTCCAATTCCCATTGTTGCCGGTGGTGTCGGTAGAGGCCGCCACGTCCGCTCCAGTCGCCGCCGCAAGGTCCGTGGCAAATTGCCGTCCATCATCTCCCTTGGCCACATCGCAGCCATAGAGTAACAAACCACCATCGGCATTGAGGGAATGTCCAACCTGGTCCAGTTCCGCTTGGACCACGGCATCACCCAGGGATGAGTCATTGACGGTGCTAGTCCCAATTCTCACAGCGGCTTCAGCGCCGTGCGACAAGATGGAAATGCTGTCGTAGCCAGCATGGGTCTGCGCCCACTTTGCCATCTGTGCCAAGCCATCTTGGCTGCCGTCGATTAGTTCGATCTCGACGCCCGGATTTACGGCAGCCATCAATGTGCGGTAGTCGGCAACGCTGGTGTCGATAAACACCACCTCGGTCTTGCCGCCGTTCAACGAGGGATCAGCAGGCTGCACCTGAATGGCACCGGTAGAGGTATCAAGCGTCCAATGACCGTCGGCGCCGCTGGGATCGGTGGTGTCACTGAACGCGCCCACCGTCGCGCCCGTAGCGATGCCCATATCCTTCACCAGAAGCTGTCCGTCGAGGCCTTGCCCGACGCTATTGGCCTCGATCAGCAGTTCACCGCTCGACTTCAGCGCCGCGCCGATTTCAGCCATCTCCGCCTGGGTGGCGGCGCCCGACAGGCTGGCATCGGCAATGGTGTCGGTACCGAGTTGCAGCGACGCCTCGGAGCCGCGCCCGATCACCGTGATGGAATCATAGCCGGTATTGGCTTCCGCCCATTTCGCCATCTGCGCCAAGCCGCTCTGGCCGCCGTCGATCTCGACGATTCCTACGCCGTCCTTCACCGCCGCCTCCAGCGCTTGATAATTGGCAAGCGCGGTGTCGACGAACACCACCTCCTTCTTGCCGCTATCCTTGGACGGGTCGGCAGTGCGGACCACGGCGGGAGCGGTAACATCGGGAATCAACGCCTTGGCGGCCGCATCGGCAGCGGCATGGGCGGCATCCACCACGGCGGCGCCGTCGAACATCATGCGCGGTTCCAGGGCAAGAATACCTGCCGCCAGATTGATTCGCGAATTCTTGCGCTTGATGTGGCTCATGACTGTGTTCCTCGATTCTTAACCGGCATCCAGGTGGTTCGCCGTTATTCGGACAGCCACCCACGGGATCAATCATCGCGCTTACCGCACTGATGCGAGATCTTCCGGCCTAGCGGCTTGATCCTTCCCGAGACCGTCCTTCAGAAAGCGAAACGCCTTGTCGAAAATGCCTGGGCGCTGATCACGCGCATCTTCCAGCGTCGAGGGCGGCGAGAGCTTGATGGCATCCTGGGGGGCGCTCGCGGGAGGAGCGGCAACCGCCTGGGGCTGCTTCAGTCCATCCTGGAAAAAGCGGACCACGCCGGACAACAGATCGGGCGTGTCCTTGGCGGGTGCAACGGCCTCGATAGCCGAAGGCGGCGGCGCAACGGGCGTCTCCTCTGCCACCATTGGGGCAGCCATCTCGCCCTTGCCCCATTGCTCCAACCGCAGCGCGATAATGGTGCTGAGGCCGTTGAGATCGGAGACCTTGATGCTGTCAGGCAGTAGATCATCGCCCAGCGTGGCCTGCATCTTGGCGTAGGCCTGCTCCACCTGGGCGTAGGTCTGGAAGCGCCGCAATTGCGAGGCGATGGCCGAGGCATGACCGGCCACGCGCTCCAGAATACCACTGGCGTCATTGGCCGCCTTGGCATCCGACAACTCTGCCAGCCGCCTGTCCACCTTCCACAGATCGTCCGACTGCGTGAACTGGCTGCTGGCATTGCGGAATTGCCGCTCCGAGACATGGACCTGAGCCAGAACCGCCATGCGCAACGCCAGACGCCGGGCCTTGGCGGTCTCTTCGTTGGCGTCGGCGTATTTCAACGCATCATGGCCCGAAATCACGTTCATCAGGTTCCACGACAGCTTGGCCCCGGCCTCGTACCAGTGGTTGTCCATCAGGAAGCTGTTGTAGTCGTAATTGCGGCTGGCGGAGAAGGTGACGCCGGGCAGCATGCGGATAATGGCCTTCTTGGTGTCATCCAGGGCGATACGGGTCAGGTAGCCCTGCTCACGCAGATCGGGATTGTTGACGAAGGCCGTCTCTTCCATGCGCTCCAAGCCCATCTGCCAGTCGGGCAGCTTCATATCGGTTGGAACATCCAGGACCAGATTGGTTCCCGGCGGCACGTTGATCAGTGCCGCCAGTTCAATGCGGGCGGTGGACAATTCCTGCTGGATCGCGGTCAGCTGACGGAGCGTTTCCAGCAAGGATTTCTGGTAGCGCAGGCTTTCGACCGGGGCTTTGAGGTTCTCCCGCTCCACCAGACGGGCCTTGTCCAGCGCTACCTTAGCCTCGGCCACCGCCGCATCGACCTCGCCGTTGAGGGTTTGGTAGGCGGCGGCACGCCAGAAGGCGAAGCGCACCTCGGAGATCAGGTTGTGGACGGCCTTGCGTCGGCGCTCGGTCGCCACCAGGGCGCGGTCGGCGTTGGACTTGGCCGTATAATAGGTCAGGCCGAAATCCAGGACGTTCCACGACATGGTCAGATCGGCGGTCTTGGCGACGCGATCGGCGGAATAGCTGGGATTGGAGGTCGAGGTCGTCTGAGTGTAGAGATCACGCGACCTAGTGGAATTGGGTTCGGAGCGCTCGTTGTAGCCGGCATTGGCGGTCAGTTTAGGCAGCAGGTCCCAGCGGTCCACATCGGTCTGGCCGAGGGCCAGCGCCTCCTCCATCATCTTGGAGCGCTTGTCCAGGTTGTAGCGCACCGCGCGGGCAATGGCGTCCGATACCGTCAACGACTTGGTCAGGAGCTCGCCGCCCTTGAACATGTCAGCGAGATCCTCCCTGGCATGGGTGGCCAACTCATCCTTGGTGAACGGTTCGGGCGTCACTGCGCAGGCGGCCAGTAGGGCGGCCAGAGAGACGGAGGCCAGCAGACTGCCGACTCTGAAAGCAGAAAAATTCATAGCGTGGCTCTCCCGCGCACGACAAGGCATAATTCGTTCGTATTGTGTACGCCATTCGGAAGGGGCAACTCGACCCGTTCGTTCTACGAGAAACGCCCAAATTTCAACGAGATCAGGCAATGCCCAGCAAGTCTGTTTATCTTCAGATGGACGTATGGCACGAGTAGTGACCTATTGTGGCGAATTGGTATGGCAGGCCCAAAAAAGGCACCCGTCAGGATGAAACCCGGATACGACAGCATCGTTCTGAATTGGCTGATCGACCCCCAGCAAAGCTGGACGGAAATTCGCGCCGTTGATCGAGATATAGAATGCAGACAGGCCCCCATGCCCCTTGAATTGGGCGTGGGCTGGATATCCAAATACGATCTGCCCATGGGAATGTCAGTCTTGCGCGCTGACTATCGCTTCAACTCTTCGGCCACTGGAAAACTGGTGCAGACCGCAAGGCTGGAAGCCTCTTTGCCCGTAGAAACGCTGATGCTGCATACGCTGAGTCATGGCCGCAGCATCCAAGACGATCACATCTTGAAAGAAACTTTCAGCTATGGCGTTGGATTTGACCTGTTTCGCTACGCCCAAGAAGTAGCCGTGACCCCAGCCGTTGACTGCACCTTTAACTGCCTCGCCACGGTCCTGGCGGTGGGACGGCCCGCCTTGGCCAACCTTCTGGGAGCGACGGTCGCCGATAGAACCTTGGTCGCCCTGGGGTTGGAGGTAGCCCCCACTGTGGTGGTTCGGGCCATGCCCCCAAGCATCTCATCGATTTTGCAGAAAGCCATTCCAAACAACATGACGGGCTTAATGCGCACCCTGTTCATCCAGGCTCGGGTCCTTGATTACCTGACCGCGTTGATTGATCATTTGGGCACCAATGAGAGTGATGCCCCGCCTGTCAAAGTCGCAACCCAACGGGCTAAAGACCTGCACGAATATCTAGTCAACACCTGCGGAAAGCTGCCAACGCTGGAATTGCTCGCAGCCCAGTTCAATGTATCGGTTCGCACCTTGAACAATGACTTCCGAGCCGAATATGGGCAGCCCATCCATGCGTTCGTCGCCGAACATCGCTTGTCAGAAGCCCACGTCGCGATAGAAAGAAGCGATATTCCCCTTAAGACCTTGGCCGAGCGCCTTGGATATTCCCACGTCAATCATTTCCTCGCGGCATTTCGCAGGAAGTTCGGATATCCACCCGGAAACTTAAGAAAAAGGCAGCCGCGTGAACCGTAACATGGTCAAAGACGGCCTAAGCCCCCACGCTGGTGTGGCGACACTCGCCCAATAATATCGCTGTTTATTCCGACATCCGCTTTCATATCGGCATCTCCCACGACGCACATGGCAACACCAGCCACCTAGTAACGCGTTACTAAGCGCCCAAGATAAAAGTAACGCCGTTGCCATTCGAAAAAGGGCTGACAGTTGACTCATCAGCGGAGACGGCTCTGTGCCCCGGCTCGAATAGCCACCAGCATGGCACCTGTCCGCTTTACCCCCCCGACAACCGTCACTCGGCTGGAACGTGCGCTACGGCCCAGATGTGCCATAAACAGTCAGATGCGCTTGTGCTGTTTCGCAGCCGATAGGGGCAGCAGCCCCGCGTGGTATAAAACGGGGCAAATAGAGGTCTACCTTTTCAGGCTGGTGTTGTTGGCTTCCAAGCGTAACCGGATCAAGGCGGATTCCAGTTCGGCGGCGATCTTGCGACGCTGGTCTGGGGCCTTGGTCTCCCTGAGATGGCGTAATGCGCTTTCGGCCTCGTTCAACTCGGCCAACGCGGTGGGGCTGGAACTGGTGGCCAGTTGCAGCTTTACAGATTCCAATTCCGCCGACTTGGATGATTCATAGGCCTTGTCGATGGGCGCAGGCTGGGCCAGCGCCACCGCCGACGATGACAGCACCGCCACGGCGAACATGGCCACCACGGTCTGCCGGATTTCCATGTCATCGTCCTCCATCAATTCAACCGTATCGGTCTTTGCACCATCCAACGTCAGGCACCCCATTCGCGGACCAGAACCACGAGGGCGGAGCGGACGGCGCGACCGATCATGCTCTGGCCCTGCCCACTGATGATAGCATGTCCAATCAACTTTATATCGGGCGCCGGGCCGTTAAGACGGATGGTGACGCGGAAGAATCCGCCCTGGGGCACCAGAGCCTGGCCGGCGGCACGCACCGGTATGTCGCCGCCATGGAGCGAGGTCAGGGCCGGATCGGTCAGCACCTTGACTGGATTGCGGTCGATGGATAGCACCTTGCCCGCCATACCGGCATGGTCGAGGCCGTGGGGGAGGAAGCGGGCGTCATCACCTTCCTTGATCCGTTCCAGATCATCCTCGGCCACATAGGCTGTGGCGATGGCGGCGCCGTCGGCGCGGATCAGGCCCAACTGCTGCTTCGGTGACAGCCAGGCGCCGGGCTTCAGGTCCGGCAGCGGATCGAGGAACAGACCGGCATGGGGGGCGATGATGGTCAGCCGTTCGGCCTCGGCATCCAGCGCCGCCTTCTCTGAGCCGAGCCGCGATAATTCCTCGGTCAAGGCCGAGAGGCGCTCACGGCCGAACGGATCGAGCTTGACCGCCTCCAACTCGGCCGCCTTGCCCTCCAGCCGGGCAGCGGTGATGGCGCGCCTTGCGTCGATGTCGGGAGCGATGAAGGTCAGTAGCTTGGTTCCAGCCACCACATGCTGGCCGCGCTCGACCAGCACCTGCTCCAGTCGGGCTGGTGCCGGCAGGAAGAGCGGTGCCACGATCTCGGCAGTAACCGAGGCCGGAGCCTCGACCCGCGTGCGCCAGGGAATGATCGCTACCAGCAGGGCAAGGCCGAGGCCGATCAGCGGACGCCTCCACCGGGTGCCTTTGAGGATGTCACCTCGGCGCTTGCCCCATTGCTTCACCTCATTCCAGATGGGCAGGCACACAAACCAACCGATCTCGACGCAGAACAGCAGCACGCCCACCGCCTTGATGAAGAAGTGGTAGACCAAGGCGGCGATGCCGAGGAACAGCACCAGCCGGTAGATCCAGACGGCGAAGGCGAAGGCCACCATGGCCCGGCGTCGATGGACATCCATGGCTTCGGGGGCAGGTTCGCCCAGATCGAACAGCACTTCGCGCAACCACCACCGCGCCATGGCGAAGGCCCTGGGGTGGAGGTTGGGGAGTTCCAGGGCGTCCATGGCCAGGAAATAGCCGTCGAAGCGCATGAACGGCGACATATTGATGGCCAGCGAAGACACCCAGGTGAAGGCGGCCAACACGAAGACGCCCTGGCGCAACGCCCCCTCAGGCAGGAAGGCCCACAACAGGGTCGCCCAGGCCGCCACCGCCAATTCGGCCATGATCCCCGCCGCACCGACCAGCAGCCTTTGATGCCGCGAGGCCAGGGTCCAGGTCTCATTGACATCGGTATAGAGCACCGGCCACATCACCAGGAAGGCCGCTCCCATGGTGGGAACCCGACAGCCGAACCGCTTGGCGGTGAGGCCGTGGGCCAGTTCATGCACCACCTTCACCAGCGACAGAGCGATGCCATAGCTGACCATGCCGCTGACCGAGAGGGTATCAACCAGGGTGGTGGTGAAGACATCCCATTGCCGAGCGACCAGCACCAAACCCAGCAACAGCGCGCCCAAGGTGGTCCAACGGAACCAGACACTGCCCAGCCACGCCACCAGCGGCAGCAGCTTGCCCAGGAACCGATCCGGCCGCACCAGGGGGATGCGGAAGAACAGGTAATGATGGAGCAGCCAGTTGAACACCGAGTGCTTCTCGGCCGCCGCCTGCTCGGCCAGCCGGGCAGTGTCGGCATGGCTGTTGGCCTGGGTAAGCTGGTTGCCGTACAGGAACTTGGCGACGTCCATCACCTCGTCATCAGTCATGTCGATGGTGGTCTCGGCCCGCACCGCCTCGGCCACCTCACCCGCCGTGCCACCCCAACGGGATAGGGCCTCGAAGGCGGCCCAGCCGATGCGGAAATATCGGTTTCTCACCGGATCCCGGATGGTCCAGGTGGGCGAGCCGTCGAGGGAGGCCGGGCCGGGATGCAGCGACAGCTCATCACGCAAACCCGGCAATGGCATGGTGGCGGCGTCCATCGCTACATCCCGAGGAAATTGCGCACGACCGCCAGGGGGCGCCGCGCCAGCCAGTAGATCAGCGCCACCCGATGGCCGTCGAGGCGGGCGGTTCCCTTGAGACCGAGACGCGGCCCCAATTCCCCCTTGGCTAGTTCGGCGCGCACCCGGTGGCCCAGGGTGCCGTCGGGCTGGGGGATCGCTTCATAGGTGACGTAAAGCAGCTTGGCCGAAACCGGCGACAGCGGCTCGGCATTGAGGAACAGGCTGACCGGATCACCCTTCTCCAAGGCGATGACATCGGCCGGGGCAAGCCAGGCTTCCACCTCCACGTCATTGGGGGACGCCACCGCCAGAACCTTCTCGCCCACATTGACCGGACGGCCCTGCCATTCGGCGGGGTCATCCAGCACCGCGACACCGGCACGGGGTGCCTTGACCTGGGAGCGAGCCATCAGGTCTTCCAACTGCGCCGCCTCGGCGCTCCGTTCCTCGATACGGGCGCGGATCACCGCTAGTGTGCCCTTGGCCTTGGTATCGAAGAATGCCTGCTGGGTCGCCTGATCCAGTTCCGCCTGGGCGGTGGACAGCGCCTTCTTGGCCACCTCCAGCTTGCCGGTCAGCGTGGTGCGGTCCAGTTCGAACAGCAGATCACCTTCGGCCACTGGCTGATTGGGCCGCACATGCACCTTCTCGATGACGCCATCCATGGGCGAGCGGATCACCGCCGGGTTATGGGCCACCACCTCGGCTGGAGCCAACACGGACAGGCGCACCGGGAACAGCAGGGCCAGGATGATCCCCGCTGCCAGCTTGAGATGCCATTTGGGAATGCCGGTGAGCTTCTGCTTCCATTGCGTTATGGGCGACGGGTGATGCAGCACCGCCCAGGCATGGCCGTAGAAATCCGAGGCGCGGGCCAACAGGGCGATGTCCTGATCGGTCCATTCCTCATCACGGGCCAGCAGCAACGTGCCAAGCCGTTTGCCATCTCGATCTTTCAACGGCAACAGCAGGGCATGGGGCGGCAGCCATTCCGCCCATTCCTCGGCATCGGCTCTGTCAAGATCAGCGGAATCGGCTTTGCGGATTTCGTCCGAGGCGAGGTGCTTGTAAATCCGCTCCAGCCATAGGGTGAAGGGCGCCCCTGTCTCGATGCCAGCGACACCCGACACCGCCTTCAGGCCCTCACCGTCGATCAGTAGCGCCGCCTGGCGATAGGACGCCAGCGCCCGGCTGTCATTGACCATGACGAAGCCCAGCTCGGTAGAATTGGCCGCCTTTCGGGCGTGTTCTTCCAATCCCAGCAGGGCAAGCAGCGGGTTGTCATTCATGGGGCGGGCATCTGGACCCGCCCGGTCATGCCGGCGATCAGCTCGGGATAGTCACCCCTTACCTCGGCCACCACCTTGACCGAATGGCTGACGGCATCGACCTTGGCGCCGACACGGGCGATCTTGGCCGGATAGACCTTCTTGACCTCGTCCACCGCCACCTGGACCACCAGACCGGGCTTGAGGTTGCGCACCCAGCCGGATGGTACGATGAATTCAGCTTCCAGGGCAGAATCGTCGAGGATGTCGAGGATGGGCTGGCCCGCCTGGATGTATTGATGAGCCCGAGCCTTCTGCTCCACCACCCGCCCTGAGAACGGCGCGGTGATGCCGCATTTGGTGGTGACAGCGCGGGCCGAGTTGAGCTTGGCCTGGGCCACGGCAGCGTCAGAGGCCGATTTCTCGGTCTCCAGCGTGCCAGCGGAGTTCAGTTCCAGCAGGCGCTTGTGCACCGATTTGGACTTCTCCGCCGCCCCCAGGACGGCTTGCGCCTCATCCAACTGCGCCCGCTGGATGACGCAGTCGAAGGCCACCAGTTGCTGGCCTTCCTTAAAGCGGTCGCCCTCTTTGACGCTGATCCGATCGATCTTGCCCGGCAGCTCTGCAGACAAGGTGGTGTACTGCACCGCCACCAGTTGGACCGGAATCACCGGTTCCTGGGCCACTGCCCCGAAGGACAGCAGGCACAGGACCGGGACCGCCCATCCCCAGTGGGCTGCAAGCCCGCCCTTTCCCGAGTCTGGGCGGGAGCTCATCATTCGCCGACCCGATCCGCCATGCGGCCGATTTTGTCACCCAGCCAGACCAGGCCGTCACGGACCACATCCTTATGTTCGGCCTCAGACGGAGTCTCAGTGGCGACATCGGCCGGCTTGGCCAGGCCATTGGAGATGAATGAGCCCAGCCATGCCATGGTTCCTGGCTGCGTGGGTTCGGGCTCTCCTGCGGGAGTTACACTCTCGATGATGGCGGGGGCGGCCAAAGGAACGGGATCGGCCTTCACCACGGGAGGCATGGACAGCACGATGGCGCCCGACAATCCATCCAGCGTATGAGAGGCCACCCGGTTGGGAATCGGATCGGCACCGATTGTCGCCTGTAGCTTCCCATAAGATGATTGCATCTGGGCATAGGTCTGGAAACGCCGCAGTTCAGCGGCGATGGCAGAGGTTTCGGTGCTGATGCGCTCGATTTCGTTGGTAGTGCCGCCCCGGCTCTGGTTGCCGGCTGTCTCGGCCAGACGCTTTTCGATCCCCCACAGCTTGTCTGCCCGCTCGAACTGCTTGGCGGCGCTGATGAACTGGTGCGACACCACATGGACTTGGGCCAGCACTGCCATGCGGAGTGCCAACCGCTTGGCATCGGCCACCTGTTCGGCGCTTTCCGAATGGGCGATGCGGTCGGGGGCCGATAGCAGATTGATAAGGTTCCAGCTGAGCTTGGTGCCCACCTCGTTCCAGCGATTATCCATCAGGAACGAGTTCTGATCGTATTGCCGCGAGAATGACAGGGTGATGCCGGGAAAAAGCTTGAGGATTTCCTTGCGGGTTTCATCGACGGCAATGCGGCTTTGGTAGTCCTGCTCGCGCAGGTCCGGGTTGTTAATCAGAGCCGCCTCTTCCATCTGCTCGATGGGCATGATCCATTCTGGAATGGTCATGCCACCCTTCTCCGGCACGTCTAACTTGAAATCCGTTCCCGGCGGGATGTTGATCAGGGCTGCCAACTCGGCCTTGGCGGTGGTCAGTTCCTGATCGATCGCCTCTAACTGGCGGATGCTTTCCAGCAGAGTCTTCTGGATGCGAAGGCCCTCGATCGGATTGCGAAGCTGCTCGCTTTCCACCCGCTCTGAATCGAGCAAAGCCTTTTCGGCAGTGGTGATGATCTCGGTAACCTTGCCCTTCAACGTCTGGGCGGCGGCGGCGCGCCAGAAGGTGAAACGCACTTCCTGCACCAGATTGGCAACGGTCTTGCGGCGACGCTCGGAGGCGATCAGGGCACGGTCAGCATTCTGGTGAGCGGTGAAGTAGCTGGCTCCAAAATCCAGGATGTTCCAGGTCAGGCCAAGATCGGTGGTAATGGAAAACCTGTCGGCGGAATAGCTTGGATTCGAGGTGCTGGTCGTCTGGGTATAGAGGTCTCGGGATTTCGTCGCGTTGGGCGATGACCGCTCGGTATAGCCGGCATTGGCCGCCAGCTTGGGCAGCAGGTCGAAGCGGTCGAGATCAAGCTGGCCCAGGGCCAGCGTCTCCTCCATCATCTTGGAACGCTTGTCCAGGTTGTACATCAGCACGCGGGCCACGGACTCGTTGAGGGTCAGAGGCTTGGACAGGGCTTCCTGGCCATTGAACATGGCGGCGCGATCAGCCTTGGCACGGGCCGCGAATTCATCCTGGCTGTAAGGGGTTGGGGTCAGCGCGCAGGCCGACAGCAGGGCGACGGTGGATACGGCGGCCAGCAATCGGGTCAAGCGGGTGGAGGAAAGGGTCGTGGTGCTCATCGTTCAATGTCCCCAAAGCGCGTAGCAACGCCTGCAGCAGCAAAACATTCCGGATCGCGGAGCACCGACTCGGCAACCGTCATCCGTCGGCCCGAATTTGTCTCAACCAACCGGGCATGGTTCGGCAGGCCGTGAGGTCGGAAGACATCCTCGACCGTCCAGACCGACCCCCACAGGCCAACCTTCTCGAAGCGAGTTCCAGGCGTCAGAGGGAGGTCCTCCTTACGCTTCATGATGCTCATGACCGCGCCACCAGTGCCGCCAGAGCGGCGTTGCGGATATAGGCGGCATTGCGTCCGGCCTGCTTCAATTGCTGGGTGAAGGCGAGCTTCCCGGCCGGAGCGTTACCGAGCTTGATCACCTTCCCGTCATGGGTTGATCCGGCATCACCAGTGCGGCCAGCCGGAACGGCCTTGGCGGGAGCCTCACCAGGCGCTGCTGGTTTGGCCGCAGGCTGGCCATCCCTTGCCGCGCCACCGCCAACCTGAATACGGAAGGTGGTGGCCACCTCATGGCCAGCGCTGTCACGGGCAACCACAACCACCGACAGCGTGCCTTTGAAGTCGATCGGCGCCTCGCCGACAAACGTCCCCTTGGTGGGATCAAACGACACCCAAGGCGGTAGCGAACGTCCATCGGTCAATTTGGCGGAAAGCTGGATACCTGCATCAGCGTTGGAATGACCAAAGGCATCGGACGGAACAGCGAAACTGATGACGTTGGAGGTCACCTCTACGGTCGGAATGCCCTTGGCCACGAACAATGCGCCATCACGCACCGCATTCACTGCAGCCGTCGATACGACGACCTGGAAACCGCCACCCGAGGTCAAGGCCGCAACCTTGGCGGCAACGGCATCACCGCGCCCCTGACTGCCTTGATTGAATCCGGCAGTGTCCGACACAGCCGCTCTGATAGAGTTGATCATCGTCGGCGCCTCGGGCCCAGTGGGACCACTTGGCTTGGGGGCCTCGACCACCGGTGGAGGCGGCGGCGGTGGCGGGGGTGGCGGTGGCGGCTTCGGCAACGAAACCACCGTGGTCAATGCAGTCGATTGCGGCCCAACATTGCCGTGCGGATCGGTCTGCTGGGTGGTGAAGCTGTGGCTGCCCTCGGGCGCGGTGGCCGAGAACGTCCAGGTGCCGTCGCCGCCCACGGTCGCCGTGCCGATGACGGTGCCGCCATCACGGATGCTCACCGTCGACCCTGGAACGCCACCGGAGCCACTGAGCGGCACAGACGACGTGCCAGACGTCGCCGGCCCGGTGGGAGCAGTGGTGGCGGCCACGAAGACATAGCCGGTGCTGCTCTTGCTGCCGCCCAGCAGATTGGCGGTGGTGCCATTGTCATTAAAGGTGACGGCGATGTCGTCATTGCCCGGCACGGAACGGGTCGTGGTGTATTTGAGGGTGCTGAGCGCGATGTTCACGTCGGACAACGAGCCGGTGATGGTCACCGACCCCGTATCATTCCCACCAACAACCGCCGCGCCTCCCCCGTTGACGAAATTGAGGTTGCCGTACTGGGCGGTCACCGTCGCCGTCACTGAGGTGTTGTGGTAGGTGTCGGCCACCACCACGCCACCGATGGCGTGCTGGATCGTGTCGTTGAAGGTTCGGGCGGTCGGCACCGTGATGGTCGGCGCGTCATTGCCCGCCACCGAGACTTCCACGATGCCGCTGGTGGTCTTGGCCCCGCCGATCAGACTGGTGCCACCATCATTGATGCTGATGGTGACGTTGTCGGCGCCTGACGTGGTAGCACTGTAGGTCAGGGTACCGAGCGCCGTGTTGACCACGGACAGAGCGCCCGACAAGGTCAGGTTGGCGGTGTTGTCCCCAGAAACGGTCAGACCCGCCGCGCTGGTCGCATGCAAGTGACCGGTGGTGTCGTGAATGGTCGCCGTGACCGTGCCGCCGCTATAGGCATCGGTGATGCCGATCCCGGACAACGCATGGGCGTTCATGTCGCTCAAGGATTGCGCCGATGCCAGCGCCAGCGTCGGGGCATCATTGCCGATCAAATCGACCAGGAAAGTATTGGTGGTGCTCTTGGCGCCGCCCACCAGCGTGGTCGCACCATCATTGACGGTGACCGAAATGGTGTCCAGCCCGGTGGCCGTGGCCGTCGTGGTGTAAGACAACGTGCCCAGGATGGTGTTCACCGCCGAGGCCGTCCCGCTGATGGTGACGCTGCCCGAACCATTGCCGGTGATGCCGCTGCCAGTGAAATTCAGAGTGCCGTGCTGGGCGGTCACCGTGGCGGTGACGCTGGCGCCACTCGCCCCATCGGTGAAGGCGACTCCGGAAATGGCATGGGCTAGGGAATCACTGACCGTCTGGCCGCTGGCGACATTGACCACTGGGCTATCGTTACCGATCACATCCACGTTCACCGAGGCGGTGGCGGTCTTGTTGCCACCGATGCGGCTGGCGCCACCGTCATCCACCGTGACCGTGATGGAGTCAGCCCCAGTGCCAGTCAGAGTGGTGGTGTAGTTCAGCGTGCCCAGGATGGTGTTCAGCGCACTGACGCTGGCGGCACTGATGGTGACGCTGCCGGTGCCATTGCCAGTGATGCCGCTGCCGGTGAACGACAAGGTGCCATTGGAGACACTCACCGTGGCGGTCAGGCTGGTACCGCTATAGGTATCAGACACCGCAATGCCCGAGATGGCGTTGGCGGCGCTGGTGGTTACCGACTGACGGGCCGGCATTGTCAGCACCGGAGTATCGTTGCCAAGCAACGCCACGCCCACCGTGGCGGTACCGGTATGATCGCCGGTCAGGCGGGCCTTGGTGCTGCCGTTGTCACCAACGGAAACGGTGATGGTATCGTCACCCGAGGTGGTAGCCGTGGCGGTATAGGTCAGGGTGGCGAGCGCCGCGTTGACGTCCGACAGGGTATTGCCGGAAACCGTGACGCTGGTGGAGCCGGAACCGCTGATGGTGGCGCCGCCGCTGCCCGTAGTCACGGACAGAAGGCCCGACGTATCGGAGACCGTCGCCGAATAATTCGTGCCATCCAGGCTATCAGTGACCGATATCCCGGAGATGGTGTGGGCGTTGGTATCGGTCAGAACCTGCTGGGCCGGCACCGTAATGGACGGCGTGTCGTTGTTGACCAGGGTGATGGCGATGGTGCGGCTGGTGGTCTTGGCCCCACCCACGCCGGTACTGTTGCCGTCATTGATCTGCACGGTGACCACGTCGGCGGTGGGACCGCCGGAGCCATTGTCGGCGGCGGCATATTGCACCGTCGCCAGGGCCGTATTCACATTGGCCAGGGTATCGGTGATGGTCATGGTCCTGGGGCCGGAGCTGGTAAAGCCGGTCCCGGTGAGTGTGCCGCCTGCCGTCGATACCGTGGCGGTGACGGTAGTGCCGGTATAGGTGTCGCTGACGCTGATCCCGCTCAAGGCATGGGCGTTCAGATCGGTGATGTCCTGGGTGGCCGGAACCGTCACAACGGGAGCGTCGTTGCCGGTCAGGTTGATCTGGAAGCTTGCGCTGCCGGTCTTGGCCCCGCCGACCCCGTTGGTGTTGTTGTCATTGATCGACACACTCACCGTGTCCGTGGCCGTGCCGGTGGCGGTGGTGGTGTATTTCAAGCTGGCCAGGGTGGCGTTGACATCGGCCAGGCTGCCGCTGACGGTGACGTTGCCGCTGTTGTTGCTGCCAATACCGGCTGCGCCGCTGGCGGTGAAGTTGAGGTTGCCCGATTGCGCCGTCACCGTGGCGGTCACCGAGGCGGCCGACAGCGTGTCGGTTACCGAAGCGCCGGAAATGGCATGCTGATTGGTGTCCGTGTAGCTCTGCAAACCGGGCGCCGTCACCACCGGAGTGTCATTGCCGGTCAGCGCAATGCCGATGCTGGTGCTGGCCGTCTTGCTGCCACCGATCAGATTGGCGTTGGCGCCATTGTCGTTGACCGACAGGCTGATGGTGTCGCTGGTGGTCGTGGTGGCGGTGGTGGTGTATTTCAGGCTGTTCAGGGTGGCGCTGACATCGGCCAGGCTGCCGGTGATGGTGACGCTACCGCTGTTGTTGGACCCGATACTGGCGCCGCCGCTGGCGGTGAAATTCAGATTGCCGTGCAGATCGCTGATCGTTGCCGTGATGCTGGAATTGCTGTAGGTGTCGGCCAGGGCCAGCCCGGAAATGGCGTGCTGAAGGGCGTCGGTATAGCTTTGCGCGGCGGGCGTGGTGATGGTCGGCGATTCATTGCCAGTAAGACTTACGAAGATGGTGGCGCTGGCGTTCTTGGCGCCGCTCACCAAATTGGTGCCGTTGTCGTTGTAGCTGACGGTGATCAGGTCACTGGTGGTGGCGGTGGCCGTCGTCGCGTATTTCAAGGTGCCCAAGGCGGTATTGACCACCGCCTGAGTGCCGCTGATGGTCACATTGCCCGTGCCATTGCCGGTGATGGTGATGCCGCTGCCCGCCGTGACCTG
Organism: Paramagnetospirillum magnetotacticum MS-1; assembly: GCF_000829825.1. Lineage (NCBI taxonomy): Bacteria > Pseudomonadati > Pseudomonadota > Alphaproteobacteria > Rhodospirillales > Magnetospirillaceae > Paramagnetospirillum > Paramagnetospirillum magnetotacticum. The sequence continues at coordinate 25,096 of NZ_JXSL01000024.1, forward strand.
AAGCGTGCCGCCATTGGCCGTCAGAGTCGCGGTAACGCTGGCGCCGCCCAGCGAATCGCTGACTGATACCCCGGAAATGGCGTGATAATTGGTGTCGTGATAGCTCTGCGCTCCGGCCACGGTCACGATGGGGGTATCGTTGCCATTCACGGTAACATTGACCGAGGAACTGGCGCTCTTGCCGTTATCGCTGACACCGATGGAAATGACATCGCTGCCGGTGGCGGTCAGGCTGGTGGTGTAGGTCAGGCTGGCGAGAGCCGCGTTCAACTGCGCCAGGGTGCCGGTGATGGTGACGCTGGCACTGTCATTGCCGCTGATCGTGGCGCCGCCCGCCGTCACATGCAGATTGCCTCGACTGTCGCTGAGCGTGGCGGTCATGGATGGACCCGACAGTGCCTCCGCGACGCTGATGCCAGTCACCGAATACTGACCGCTCAGGGTATCGGTCAGGCTGGTGGGCGCGTTGACCACCGGATTGCCGTTGGTGACGCTGACCGCGATCGTGTTGGAGGCGGTCTTGGCCCCACCGATAAAGCTGCCGCCATTATCGTTGATCGACACGGTGATGGTGTCGGCCCCGGAAGTGGTCAGGCTGGTCGTATAGGTCAGGGTGCCCAGAATGGTATTCAGCGCATTGACACTGGCGGCTGAAATGGTCACCGACCCGGAATTGTTGGCGGTAATGCCGGCCCCGGTGAAGCCCAGCGTACCATGCAGGGCGCTGACCGTGGCGGAGACCGAGCCGCCGCTGACCGTATCGGCGACGCTGACACCGCTAATGGCGTTGGCGCTGGTGTTGCTGATGGTCTGGCCACCCGGCACCGTCACCACCGGGATATCGTTGGCCGACAGGGTGACCGTCGCCTGATTGGAAAGCGTGGTCGTGCTGCTGCCGCCCGCCCCGGTGCCGCCGCTGTCGCTGATGCCGGTCAGGGTGAAGCTGCGTGCCCCCACCGTAGACGAGCCGGCGGCGGTATCGCGGTAGGACAGGCCGCCGATCGTGGTGTTCCAGTTGCTGGCCGTATCGGTCTTACTGAGCGTCACCGTGGCGGCGCCGCCGGTGATGGTTCCCACCGAATAGGCGATGCCGCCCGCCGTGCCGCTGGCTCCCGAGGTGAGCGACACCCAGGTGCCACCGATCCGCAACTGCTCGGACGATCCATCGGCCAAGCCGCTAACCGACAGGGTTACGCCGGTAATGCTTTGCCCCGCCTCAACGGCCGAGCTATTGGCCCCGGTAAACAGGGTGGTGCCGCCGTTGGCCCCGGCCGCCGTATTGATCGAGGCGCTGGCCGCCGACGTCAAGGACAGGGTCGGCGGAGCATTGACATAGACCACGCTGACCGTGCTGGCGGCGGTGGCGCCGGTGCCGTTGGTGTCGGTGCCGGCCCAGGTGACCGTGCGGCTGGAGGTGGCGGTTTCGTAAAGATTGGGCGCGGCGAAGGTAACCGAGCGCAGCGCCGTCTGGTAATCGGCGAAGCTGGCAGCCCCCGACAGGGTGAGCACGCCAGTGCCGGAATTGTAGCTGCCGGTGATGCCGTTCTGGTTGGTGAAGCCTAGAACGTCGCCCGCTACGAAGCCCGAGGAAATTCGCACCGTCGCCCCGGTCATGTTGGCAGCACCGGTGGCGTTGACCAGAGTCACCCCGGTGTCGATCACCGCCGCTGAGGATCGTTCGTTATAGGTCAGTGTGCCGCCCGCCGAGGAGGACGGGCCGCTGGCCCCGGTCAGGGTCAGCGTCTGGGTGTACGCATTGCCGCCCGCATCGGTGCTGCGCACGTTGACGGTATAACTGGTGTTGCCGGTCAGGGTGGTGGCGTTGGCCACCGCCAGCGTATTGCCGCCGGTGATCTGGAACTTGGCGGCATCGGCGCCGCCGGTGATGGCATAGGTGAAGCTTTCCGCCCCGGTGCTGGCATCGGTGGTGGACAGCGTCCCCACCACGCCATTGGCCGCCAACGGCGCCGTCGTGCTGGACGCGGCAATGGCGGTGGGTGCGTGGCTGTCGATGATGGTGCTGGCAATTCCGGTGGTATAGGCGGTGCTGGTATTGCCCACAGCATCGGCCACCTGGACGCTGACCGGCACCGAGCCACTCAGAATATCGGCCACCGAAGTGGTTACCGTGAAGCTGGCGGTGCCGGAATGGGTGGTGGTGTTGTAGCTCCAGCCGGACAGGGTCGCGCCATCGATGGTGCTGCCCGCCGTCAGGGTATAGGCCCCGTTACCGTCATGGGCGTCGGTGGTGATGGTGGCAGTCACCGTGCCGCCGATCTTGTAGGTGGCGGCGTTGAGGGTGACGCTGCTGATCACCGGCGCGGTGTTGTCGATGGTGTAAAGGCTGGCGGTGTCGGTAAAGCCGCTGCTGGGCGACAGGCTGTAGCTGTCGGTGATGGATGTCAGGTTGTTGAGCAGATTGAGGCCCAGCGTGCCAGTCCCCGTCACACCAGTGACCGCCACCGTCCAAGTCTTGCCGCCGTCGCCGCTGGTGGGCGTGCCGATGGTGCCGGTCACCGAGCCGGTGGTGCCCAAGCTGAAATTGGCGGTACTCAGGCCGCTGATCGCCTCGTTGAAGGTGACGGTGAAGGATTCGGTGGTGGCTTTGGTCGCCGTGCCCGAGCCGGTGCGCACGATGCTTTGCACCACCGGGGCGATCACATTGATGTTGAAGGTCTTGGCCACCACGCCGCCCTGGCCGTCGCTGACCTGGATGGTGAAGGTGTCGCTGCCGACATAATCGGTGGTGGGGGTGTAAGTGACCACTGGCCCGGCGATGTTGGTGCTGCCGGAACTGGCCAGGGTTTTCGAGAAAGACAGCGTGCCGTGGCTGGGGCTGATGCTGGCCGACCAGGTCTCGTTCTGATTGACGTCGGTATCCTTGACCGACAGCGTGGACGACGAAATGGTCACCGCACTATTACGGCCGGTATTGAGGGTCTGGGTATCGTTGCCGTTGACGTAGGTGGGCGGCGTATCCGGCGTCACATAGACCTTTTCCGCCAAGGCATTGCTGCTGCGGCCATAGGCGTCGGTGACGGTGAAGGTCAGGTTGCGGGTACCGGCCGTGGTCGTTGCCGCATCGCTGAACTGGATGGCGTTGACCAAGGCCGCCACCGCCGCGTCGGTCGCATAGGAACCGCTGAATTTGATGGTCAGGTTCTGGTTGGGCGCCCCCGTGGCGCCGGTCTGCACCGCGCCGATGACATTGCCGTTATAGGAAACCGAAGACCCAGCAATGGTGATGCCGCCCCGTGTCCCCACGTTCAGCATGTCCTGGGCGATGTCGTGGTTGGTGGCGCCGAACGCCACGGTCAGATTGCCGCCGGCCCACATGCCGCGGCCCGATAGGTCGGGGGCGTCGGTGACGGTGATGGTGCTGGTGTCGATGGTCTGTGGCGTGCTGCCGATGGTGGTGCCCGATGCGATGGTCGGATTGCTGTTGGCGAGCGTCGGCGTGCCGGTGCTGGTCACCGTGATAGTGTTGGAGGCCTGAGCGAAGGCCGAGACCGTGCCGTTGGCATCCCAGCCATCAGTGGTTGCTAGGTTAAAGGTATGGGTGGTAGATACCAGGGCGGCGGTGCCGCTCTTGTCCAGGATGGCATCCAGCGCCGATTGATTGGCGCTGGCGATCTGGATCGCCACGCTGGTGGCGGTGGGCGAACCGCTGATGGAATCGCCATTGCCCAGCGTATAGGTGCCGCTGCCCTCGCCGGTCACTGACAGGCCCGACAGGGTATAATTGGCGGCCAGAGTGGTGAGGTTGGCGCCGGTAATCGTCAGAATGCCGGTAGCGGGATTATAGGCGACGGAACTGACCTGCGGTACGCCCAGCACATTGACCGTGTCGACAATTGAGGCATTGCGGCCATAGGCATCCGAGGCGTTGAAGGTAACCGTGCGATTGCCGATGCTGCTGGTAGTGCCGTTGTCGCTGAACTGGATGGCGCCCACCAAAGCCTGCACGGCGGCATTGGTGGCGTACTGGCCGGAGAGCTTGATGGTCAGGGCTTGTCCCGGTGTACCGGTGGCTCCGGTGGCGATAGTGCCGATCTGGTTGCCGTTATAGGAAACCGTCGATCCCGCCGTGCTGCCTGACGTGGTGATTCCGTTGATGGCCGCGATGGCCAGCTGGTCATGGGCGCTGTCGGCATTGGCGCCGCTGATGGTGGCCGTCAGATTGCCGTAGTTCCAAATGCCGGTGCCGCTGAAATAGGCTGCGTCATTGGCGGTGATGGTGCTGGAATCGACGGTGACCGCCGTGCTTTGGATATTGGTATCGGTGGGCGTGGCATGCGCGGTGTCGGTCAGCGTCACCGTGCCGGTGCTGCTGACGTTTATGGCGTTGGTGGGAGACGCCGGTGCAGTGACGCCGTTATACGCATCCCATGACGAGGTGGCGTTCAGGTTGAAGCTCTGCCCGCCCCAGGCTGTGGTGCCATTCTTGTCGAGGATGGCATTGACCGCCTGAAGGCTGCCCGCCGCAACCTGGATGGTGCAACTGGTCGAGGTGATGGCGGTCACGCTGGAATTGGCGCCGCTCAGGGTCAAGGACGCGCCGCCTTCGCCGCTGACAGTCAGGTCGCCCAAGGTGACATTGCCGGTGCTGCCGACGAAATTGCCACCGACCAGGGTCAGGACGCCGGTAAAGGGATTATAGGTGACGCCCGAGATGGTGGGGCCGGACACCACATGGACGATATCCGACATCCCGGCGCTGCTGCGGCCATAGGCGTCGGTGACGGTGAAGGTCACCGTACGGTCGCCGATGGTGGTGGTGCCGGTATCCATGAACTGGATGGCATTGACCAAGGCAGCCACCACCGTGTCGGTAACGGCCGAGCCGCTGAACTTGATGGTCAGGCTTTGGCCGGGAATGCCGGTGGCACCGGTCTGGACGCTGCCGATGACGGTGCCGCCATACGACACAGTGGTGCCGGAAATGCTGATCTGGCCGACGTTCCCCACCAGCAACTCGTCATGGCTGGCATCCTTGTTGGTGGCGCCGATCGATACCGTCAGGTTACCGCCGGCCCACACGCCGGTTCCCGAGAAATCGGGCTGATCAGTGACGGTGACGGCGCTGGTGTCGATGGTCATCGCCGTGCTGCCGGTCGACGAATCGGCGGGCGGAATCGGGCTGGAATTGGTCAGCGTCGGCGTGCCGGTGCTGACCACGTCGATGGTGTTGATGCTGTAGGCCGGGGCGATGATGCCGCCGCTGGTGTCCCAGCCGCGAAGGGCCGCCAGGTTCAAATTGTGATTATCAAGCGCGAAGGTGCCGCCGGCATTCAGCAGCGCCACGACCGCCGCCCGGTTCGCGTTGGCGATGTTGATGGTCACCGCGCTATTGGTGGCGCTGGTGACGGCATCGCCATTGCCGAGCGTGTAGGAACCGCTGCCCGCCCCGGTGATGGTCAGGTCGCCCAGGGTGTAATCGGCGATGTTGGTGGTGAGGTTGGTGCCGTTGATGGTCATGTTGCCGGTGTAGGGATCGTAGAAGACACCGGGATAGGAATAGGTCCAGGCACTCAGATTGTTGCTGAAATCGACGCCGACAACGAACACAGAGCCGGTAGATGCGATGGCCATCCCCACATTACCGTAGCTGCTTATGCTACCGGCGGGGCCAAACGTATTCCATGAATTTGCCGCGCTGTTATAGGTGTATACCGTTGTTCCATCGACAAGATAGACCGTGTTGTCGGAACCGACGGCCAACGCCACTTGGGAAGAGGGGGTAAGAGTCGTATTGGTGCCTATCTGGGTCCAGCTTCCATTACTGTATGCCTTGACCACCTCCGGACTGCTCATGTCAGGTCTTACGGCATAATAAAGTGTATCGTTTGAGGAAAAGGCAAAGGTAGGCTTAAAGTAAAATGGGCTATTTGAAAGGATCTGGTTCCAATAGAAGCCACCATTGTTATAGTATGCGTTTACAATGTTTCCTATTCCGCCAATATATGAAGCATCGACGATGTATATATTATCAGTTCCTGGGGCGAATCCGAAGTAATATAATGACGCGGGATCGTGTGCGCTATTATCCACCGTATTGAGGGGGATTTGCGTCCCGGGCCCAACCTGCGTCCACGAATTGGCCGAGGCGTTATATGTCATGACCGTCGCGTAATACAGATACGACGAGCCAGAGACACCAAAATATGCAACATCGACCGTGCCATCATATGAAACGGCAATCGAGGGGCCGACACCCTTCACAGCCGTCCCCGATGACGTCACAATAGATGATGTCTTGACGCCATTGAGGTATGTCGTTATGTCGACATTATAGTAAAAACTTTGATAACTACTTGATGATGCAACATAAAGCGTCCCAGCGTTTGGCGTGCCTGCTGGGGCCACGGCCATGCTGATTGCGTTAGGATCATTAAGCCCTACTGTAAATATCTCATTCCACGAGCTGCCATTGTAGGAATATACATGGCCGATCCCGCCATTTGCTGAAAACGCCGCATAGAGCGCGCCATTAGGGCCTGCGGCAACGGCAAGGGGGACGGAGTAAGAATACGTCGTCGCGAAGGTCGCGCCACCTGCATTACTCCAACCGACACCCACCACCGCGCCGTTGCCGTTGATGGCCGGCGTTGCCACCACGGTGACGTTTTCGGTCAGCGTCGAGGTGGTCTTCCCGTAGGCGTCGGTGGCGACGAACCCGACTGTCCGGGCGCCAAGATTGGTGCCCGAGGCGTCGCTGAACTGGATGGCCTTGATCAGGGCGGCAACGGCGGCATCGTTGGCATAGGTGCCGCTGAATCTGACGGTCAGGCTGTGATTGGGCAGGCCGGTGTTGGTGCTGTCCACCGTGCCGATCTGATGGCCGTTATAGGAAATGATCTGACCGGCGCCACTGCCCGATGTGGTGATGCCGCCGACCGTGCCCACGGTCAACTGGTCGTTTGCCGTGTCACGCGCCGCCCCGCCCACGGTGGCGGTGACGTTGCCGCCGCTCCACACGCCCTGGCCCGACAGATCGGGACTACCGGTGACGGTGGTGGCGCCGCTGGCGACGCTGGTCGCTATGCTGCCCACTGTCATGTCATAGATGGTGACGGCGCCGCTGTCGGTCAGGGTCGGCGTACCGCTGCTGCTGACGGTGATGGTGTTGGTGGCGGATGCAACCTCGGTGATGATGCTGCCGCTGACGTCCCAAGCCGCCGCCGCCGCCAGATTGAAGGTGTGGCCATCGATATTCGCCGTGGTGCCGACCTTGTCCAGAAGCGCGACCATTGTCGCCTGATTGCTAGTGTCGATCTGGATCACCAGCTTGGTGGTGCTGGTGCTGTAAACAGAATCCGCCGCCCCCAGGGTATAGCTGCCGCTGCCCTCGCCGGTGATGGTCAACTTGGACAGGGTGAAGTCGCCGGGATTGAGGGTCAGATTGGTGCCGTTGATGGTTAACAGCCCCGTGGCGACGTCATAGGCCACGCTGGAGATGATAGGCGGCGTATAGACATGCACCACGTTGGACAGGGTGGCGCTGCTGCGCCCGTACATGTCGGTGACGGTGAAGTTGATGGTGCGGTCACCGCCGGTGGTGGTGGCCGTGTCGTTGTAGCGGATGGCCTGGGCCAGGGCGGCCAGGGCCGCGTCGGTGGCGCTGGCGTTCAGGGTAACGGTCAGGTTTTGACCGGGAATGCCGGTGGCTCCATTGGCGATGATGCCGATGGCGGTGCCGTTATAGGATACCGTCGACCCCGTGCTCATTCCCGTTGATAGGGTAATGCCGCCGCTGCTGGCGATGGTCAGTTGGTCGTGGCTGTAATCCTTGTTGGTGGCGCCGATGGACACCGTCAGATTGCCGCGATTCCACATTCCCTGGCCCGAGAAATCGGGCGCATCGGCAACCGTCACCGTGCCGCTTTCTATGGTGACGAGCGAGGTGTCTGTGGACGCCACGCCGGGTGCAGGACAGTTGGTATCAGTCAATGTCGGCGTGCCGCTACTGGTAACCGTCACCGCATTGGTCGCCACTGCCGGGGCGTGATAGGTGCTGTTCTGATCCCAATTTGCGGCGGCATTGATGTTGAAGGCGTTGCCGCCGACCGCATTGGTGCCGCTTTTGTCGAGCAAGGCATCCACCGCCGCCTGATTGGCGCTGGCGATATGGATGGTGACGCTGGTACTGGTGGGCGTGCCGGTGATGGCGTCGCCGTTGCCCAGGGTGTAGGTGGAACTGCCCTCGCCGCTCAGCGTCAGCTTATTCAGGGTGTAATCGGCGACGCTGGTGGTGAAAGCACCGCCAGTCAGCACCAGATTGCCGGTGGCGGGATCATAGCTGGAGCTGAGGATGGTCGGCCCCAGCAGGGCACGCGCCGTATCGCTGCCCGACGCCGATACCCCCACCCCGTCGGTAACGGTGAAGGTGATGGTACGCTGCGCCGAAGAACTGGTATTGCCGCCGCTGAACTTGATGGCCTTGGCGACATCGGTGGCCTGGGTGGAGGTGACGCCGCTGGCGAAGGTGATCACCAGATCGGCCCCCCCCGATCCACCGGTGAAGGTGCCGATTGTGGTGCCGGTATCGGTGATGGAACTGCCGGATACGGCAATGACATCGCCGTTGCCCAGGGTCATGGCGGCCACGGCCAAACTGTCATTGGCGGAATCGCCACCCGAAATGCTGGCGCGCAGGGTGCCACCGCCCAAGGCCGCGGCACTGCTGGGGGTGTCGGCATCGGTGATGGCGATGCTGCCGTCCACCACCTGCGCCGACTGCCCGACGATATAGATGGCGTTGGTGGCCGAGGTGGTCAGGGTCGGCGGATTGTCCATCAGGACCGTGATGGTCTGGGTGGTGACCACGTTGTTGCTGCTGGTCGCCTTGATCACGAAGCTGTCATAGCCGACATAGCTGGCGGGGCTGAGGGAATAGCTGATGACACCGGTGCTGGGATTGATGTTTGCGCTGCCGTGACCGGGCTGGGACTGGATGGCGTAGGTGATGCTGGACGAAGCCGCGTCGGTGGCCTGGGCGGTCAGGGCAAACGGATGGGTGGCGTTGACCGTGACCGAACTGGCGTTGCTAAAGGCCGGTCCGGGATCGACGGTTATGCTAAGCGCGCCGGATGCGGTGGAATCGTTATAGCCGGTCTCGGACGCCTTGGCGGTGATGGAGTGCGTCCCAGTGGAAAAATTGCCGGTATAGGTCCAGTTGCCGCTGCTGTCGGCAGTGGTGGTGCCGATCGACGACGCGCCATCGTAAAGCGTGATGGTGGCGCCGGCATCGGTGCTGCTGGAAGAGCCCGAAATGGTGAGGTTGGTCGCAGTCTTTACCCCACCGCTGGTGCTGATGGACGGCGTGGTCAGCGTCGGCGTGAAGCCACCCGTGATGCTGAAGCTGAAAACGATGTCGTAATCGGGGTGACCGGTATAGCCAGTCAGATTGACCGTAAACTGATGATAGCCGTTATAGACGGCAGTGGTGGTCTTCAGAGCCAGATGGCTGGTGGAATAGCCGATGACGGTGTCGCCAGAGCTGTACGCGGTAAAGACACCACCGCTTTGATCGGTGGTGTAGCCGAACGTATAGCCGGAAGGCAGACCACTCAGACTGCCGACCACATAACCAGAAACGAAAGCATCACCTGCGGCATCGACGACATTGTTGCCGGCGGTAATGGTTGCACCGCCACCGATTTGTTGCTGGCTGTTCAGGTCGCCATTAAAGGCCGGGGCCGAAAACAGGGTCGCGTCAAGGGGGGCTGTCGCGTCATCCAAGCTCCAGCCGCCATCCTTGCCAATTGAGTGGGAGGACGCCCCCACTACGCCCCCGGTGACACTGGCAAGATCATCGACGAATTTCTGCCCATCCGTTCCAATGGCAACGTTGCAACCGTAAAGCAGGAGATCTCCGCCTAATTTCAGCGCCGCGCCGATTTGGACAAGTTGAGCCTTTGTCGTCGCATCGCCCAGGCTGGCTTCGTTGACGATGGCGTTGCCAAGATCGAAACGAGCTTCACCGCCATGGGACAGGATGGTGATGCTGTCATAGCCGGAATGCGTTCCAGCCCACGCGGCCATCTGCGCTAGGCCGTTCTGGCCGCCGTCGATCAATTCGATCTCAATGCCCGGCTTCACCGCCGCCACCAGATCGCGGTAATTGGTGACCGAGGTATCGACGAACACCACCTCGGTCCTGTTTCCGTCCAGCGCCGATTGAGCGGCCTGAAGCTCGATGACCCCGGTGGAGGTTTGCAAAATCCAGTTGCCGTCACCCCCCGTGGAATCGGTAGGATCGCCGAATACGCCTACGGTGGCTCCGGTAGCGGCGGCGAGATCGCGGGCAAATTGCTGCCCCTGCGTGTCTGAGGTGCCATTCTCGCCAAACACCAGAAGCTCGCCCCCGGCCTTCAGCGCCGAACCGATCTCGGCCAGTTCAGCACGAGTCGCACCGTCGGACAGATTGGCATCGGTGAGCGTATGGGTACCAATCTGGATCGCCGCATCCGTCCCTTGGCCGATCACCGAGATGGAATCGTAGCCGGTATGGGTCTCTGCCCACTTGGCCATCTGGGCCAGGCCGTCCTGGCCGCCACCGATCTCCTCGATCTCGACACCTGGTTTGACCGCCGCTTCCAGCGCCTGGTAATTGGACAGGGCGGTATCGACGAATACCACCTCCTTCCGCCCGCCATCCTGAGCAGGATCGGCGGCACGGACCTGCACCGGAGCGGGTGCTTCGGGGATCAACGCCTTTGAGCTGGCGTCGGGCGCGGCATGGGCGGCGTCCACCACGGCGGCACCGTCAAACATCCAGCGCGGCTCCAAGGCCATCAGGCCCAAATTGTTCTTCCGACGCTTGTGTTTGATGTGGCCCATGGCCTGTCCCCAAATCTAGCATTTAGCTGGCGATGACAAAGTGTCTATGCCGCCAGATTGCGACTGTATTTTCATTGGGATAGAAATGCGACAGCGCCGATATTCGCATTCTGGTAAAAATGCTACGCGATCAGGAAAATTTAGCAAAACCCACATTAGGACCGTGGACTAGAACGATAACCAATGCTTATCTACGGCTGTGGCAACCGGAGAAACGGGATGCATTCCGCGTACGAATTCCTAAAATTCAGCTGGCTCGTCGACGACATCGAGGGCGACGGGGTCAGTTTCCAGCCATGGCACAAGGAAATCGAAATTCTTCCCTACCCGCTGCCGCCCGAGATCGGCGAATGCGGGATTGCCAAACTTGAAATGGCATACGGAATGACGCTGTTTCGTGCGACCCATAAGTTCACCCCGGCTGCGCTCGGGCAGATGGTCCGTATGGCCATGGTTGAGGGAAGCTTCCCATCCGAATCCTTTATGGCTCAGACGGTCAACGCCGGGATTGTCATCCACCACGAGGAATATCCTGCGAAAGAAGTTGTTTTCCGCCCGGGCTTCGACCTGTTTCGATTGTCAGATAGGCTGAAGCTGGTTCCTTCGGTCGATGGCTCCGCCAGTAGCGTCATGACCGCCCTAACCGTCAGTCGAGCTGCCATGGCGGGTCTCGTTGGCGAGGGAGTAGCCGAAGCCACACTGACCGCCTTGGGGCTGATCCCTGCCCCTAGCGTCGTAGTGCGGCCTATACCAGCAGCTATTTCCGCCCACCTGCATACCGCATTCTCCAGCACTCTTTCCGGTGCCGTCCAACGGCTGACATCTCAGTCGCAAGCGCTGATATATCTATCAGCCTTGATTGATCACATGGGGACAAACTCTGATCGCCACGTAATAGGCGCGGGATCGCGCAATCGGGTAAGGGCGCTTCATGAACAACTTATAAATATGCAGGGCAAGGTTCCGACGCTGGAAGAGCTTGCCGGACAGTTCAACCTGTCGGTCAGAACGCTGAATGATGAATTCAAGGCCGAATACGGAAAGCCCATTCAGACCTTCATCACCGAGCACCGCCTCAACGAAGCCCACGCGGCCATCATCAGCACGGACATTCCGCTGAAGTCGGTGGCTCTGCGCCTCGGATATACCCACACCAATCACTTCCTGACCGCGTTCAAAAAGAAATTTGGCTACAGCCCTGGGAGCCTGCGGAAGAAGGCTGGACCAGACCAGAGCGATGATTGAGGCCCCGGAAATATTTCGGTAAGAAATTGGATACTGGGCCGAAGCAGAGGCCATCCTGTCCGCCCTGCGCGTTGACAGCCCGTTTCTCGCTCGCCGATTGGAACAGCGCATCGGCGAATATGGGATCCATTTGGAATAAACCAATTGTGATCTCGATAAATGCTCGCGCCCACCTCACAGCCTTGGGCAGCACCGGATCGCCCAATCCACAATAGACAAATAAATTCAATCACTGATATCGGCAGAAAAGCTTTAACTGCACGCCAATCCAGTTCCAGTTGAATGCCGCTTATGGATAGACTGTCTAGTCACGCGGCAGGATATAGAGATGTGTCACATATTCACATCATACATTGGCGACTGAAATTTCCGCGCAATTTGCTGCGACAGGATAGATATTTGTACCACAATTTACTCTAGGCATTGAGCGAGATGGCGAAGATTCGGACCTGCGAAACTGATTTAAACCGGGGTGATTGGCTGCGCTGTCGGGCGAGCCAGGCCGAGTGCGAGGTGGTGAAGGGCAAAGCCAAGGCAGCAGGACTCGGGCTGAGTGATTTCATGCGGCGGGCCCTGCTCAGTCACCCGATTCGTGATCACAATGACCTTGCCCTCGTCGCGAGTATACGTGCGGTAGCAGCTCCACTAGCCGATCTCTGTGCCGATGTGCGTATGGCCATAGACCTGGGATTCCCCGACGACCTCAAGGGCATTGACGAGCGCCTAACCAACATCAATCAGGTCGCCCGTGATCTTCTTGAGGCGATCGCACGCTGGTGCATTGACCAGCGAAAGAGCACCTGATGCTGCCCAAGGTCGCCGAGCGCAATGTGGGCGAATCCAGTTTTGATGCCTTGATTCGCTATATCAGCGAAGCGGAAAAAACTCTGCCGCCGACCGGCGGGGAGCCACACATAGCATTTTCGGCGGCCGTTCTCGCGCGAAGCCCGGAAACCGCGGCCATCGAAATGAAGGCATTGGCGATGCAAGCCCGGTCAGACGCCGATCCTGTTTATCATTTCGTACTGGCCTGGGAAACCGAGACCTGCCCCTCTTGGCCGGAGATGATGGCGGCCGGGTGGATGATCCTCGATCTGATGGATCTTGGAGCGCATCTATGCGTATTGGCGGCTCACCACAATACGCAGCACGTCCATCTCCATTGCTCCGTGTGCCTGATCCACCCCCTATCCCTCAGGCCCGCAAGCATTTGGCAGGACTGGCCCCGGCTGCACCATGCCTGCCGCGTCGTGGAACTGGAATTTGGCTGGCCGCAAGACAGGGGATGTTACGAATCGGTCGAGATCGAAGGGCAGTCGGTGATCGTTCCAACAGTTCGTGTAGACTCGATGTCCAAACCGTCGCGGGGTGCCGTCCAGGCAGAGACCTGGAGCGGCAATTCGTTCCAAAAGTCTATTCGGAGACTCACTGGCGCGGTGGCCCACGTGCTCCAGCATGAAGGTGCGGGATGGTCAGAACTCCATGATCTGCTGGCAATGAATGGTGTCGGCCTGAGACCATGCGACGGCGGTGGGTTGCTGATCTCCCTTGCCGCCCGAGATGATCCCCGGCACCAGGCAAAGGCATCGTTATTGGGTAAGGCTGCGTCATGGCCTGCCCTGATCCGAAAGCTTGGAGAATTCGAATCTTCAACTGCGGCATCGGGCGCCGCCATCGACTTTCGCCAACCGCACGATCCTGCTCTCGAGCCACTTTGGAGGTTGTGGGCCTTGGAGCGCGGCAACGCTAGGCTAAACAAGGCGATGGCACCCTATCGTCGCGCGGTTCCGTTGCCTGTGGAGACCTCTTTCCGTATTTGGCTTGATGCAAGAGCCAAAACCGGCGATTCGGCATCGGTCCGAGCGCTGACACGTCTTTCGGCATTGGCCACCTCACTGGACGAAGGTGAAATCAATCTCCCTAATGTCAGACCTGCCCGCCCGGGAATCGATGGCACCATGCCCAGACTGGTCACCATCACAGGCTGTGGGTATCAGCGTCATCACGATGGCAGTATCGAGTATCGGTTACCACGGCACCTCGGATTCATTGACCATGGAGACAGGCTCGTCATCTACGACGTCTCTGAGCCGACGCTGACTCAGGCCCTAGATGTTGCACGTATCAAATGGCCTTCAGGGATCGAGACGTTCGGCGAACCATCGTTCATTCGGCGAGCTGCCCAGATTGCCCTCTCCGCTGGGATTTGTGTGAATAATTCCCCGATGTCGGACGATCCCGCGCTCGGCGCGCGCTTGTCCGAAAGTGAGCGCCGGTTCGCCATCAACATGATCGATCTAACGGAGATTCTGCCAAGGTATGGGTTCGTCCCCGACAATGATGCGGCCCCGGAGTCTGGGCTTCCATTCTCATTGCGCACAGCCGATGGCAGCCTCACCACCATATTCGTTCAAAGGAACACTGTCGGAATATGGCATTGGGTTCAATGGTCCTTTGACGCCCCATTCGGCCTCAGGAATGCGTCGGGAAATGCCGCGCACTTCCTCATCCACTTTGGGTTCGCGCACAACATGGCCGACGCAATGAAGCAACTGGACGAGGAAATCACGCTCCTCCAGGCCGATGCCATCCGCCAGTCCATGGCCATGCGACGCGATGAGGTCAGGCACGACCACACCTCGGCACGGCAGCAATGGACATCGGCTGATCCTTACGAGTTGCGCGGCTACTTGAAGGAAATGGGTATCACCGAAACGACCAAGGGCTGGGCCGGTGATGTCTGCCGCTGTGACGATCTCGGCTATGCTGTTTTCCAACGACGGGATGAACGTGGCCATTCGACGGGGTATGAACGCTATCACCATATCCGTCAGGATCGGTTGTCTGTAGGCGGAAGCCGGAATGGCATCATCGCCATGGGCGACACCCAGTCTCCGGAAAGGATCGTAATTTTTGACAATGCGGTATCCGCGCTGCAAAGCGCGCAGGCGGAGCAACTACCTGCCGCTACTCTATATGTCTCAACCGGTGGAGACGGCGAGAGCAAAGCCCTTCGCCATATGCTCGCCTGCCACCCCTCTGCACTCATTCAGGTCGTCGACAGCCCGTGGCTGTCAACCCGCCTGGAAGATGCCGGCCATTCCATAGAGCGCATTCCCGACACGACCATGGAACCGCATGTGCCAGGACCAATGGCTGCGACCGTCGAGGTCGCTTTCGCTCATGCAATGGCCTCAGATGAGGCTGAGATCACAACCGAAAGAATCGAATTCATTGGGGTTTTGGATGATGCGCTTATTCATCCCCAGCCGAATAGTGGGGATAACCAGATCAACGATCCTTGCCAGGAAGACGCCCGGTCAGACCTAAATGAAACTCTGTTGGATCCTGACGACTACCCAGCACCGTAGCCGCCCCCCCCAAAGCCCGAAGACGCGAGTGCCCCCCACTAATGACCTGGTTGGGCCGGAAGCGGACGGGCGGTAATGGGGGTGCGGTCGTGTATAGCAGACAATCGCAAGTTGAGCCGGATGTTGCGTTATCGGATAACGAAGTTTGGGACAGATCTGATCTCCATGACGCCTTCCGTCTCGCTGGACCTCAGCCCCAGGCTGGAAAACCAAATCGTCATCCGCCAATCGTTGTCGTCCATCCGTCTATGGTGTATCAATGATTGACTTTTTGGGTTGCCCTTTGGGGGTGCTATGTATGCACGCGGTTCGGAATGGCGCCGGTGGGACCTGCATGTCCACACGCCAGGCACGTTGCTGAACGACGGCTTCGGCGATAGGTGGGCAGACTACCTCGCCGCCGTCGAGGCTAGCCCCGTCGCCGTCGTCGGCGTGACCGACTACCTCACAATCCGCTCATACGTCCGGATGAAGGAGCACAAGGAGGCGGGAAGGCTCGGAAATGTCATCCTCCTGATCCCCAACATCGAATTCCGCATCTCCCCGAAGACGGCAAGGGGAAACGCGGTAAACATCCATCTACTCATCTCCCCTGACGATCCCGACCATGTCGATCGGATCGAGAACGCCCTGTCCTACCTGGTGTTCGAGGGCGCCTTCGAGGATAAATTCAAATGCCTGCCGGCCGATTTGGCCAAGCTCGGCAGGGAGACGGGCGGCGCCGACCTCGACCAGGAGGCTGCCATCCGGGCCGGGGCGAACGTCTTCAAGATCGAATTCGACGTGTTCAAGAAATGGTTCGAAGGCCAGCGATGGCTCCGTGAGAACTCCATCGTCGCGGTGGCGGCTGGCAACGACGGTCTGTCCGGCTTGCGGAAAGACGACGGTTGGAAGGCGGTGCATGACAAGCTGTCCCACTTCGTCCACGCCCTGTTCACCGCGACTCCGTCGGACCTGAAGTTCTGGCTCGGAAAGACTGGGAAGAAGGCAGCGGACGATATCCTTCGCCGATACGGGGGGCCAAAGCCGTGCATCCACGGGTGCGACGCCCATGACTTCGGAAGGCTCTTCGAGCCGGACGAGCAACGCTATTGCTGGATTAAGGCCGACCCCACCTTCGAAGGTCTCCGGCAGATTCTTTTTGAGCCCGCCGAACGCGTCCACATCGGACCCAGCTCTCCGGAGATAGCCCTTTCCAAGGCCAATCTGATCTCCTCCATCACCATCGCCGACTCCGACGGCTGGTTTCCCGAGGCGACCATCCCGGTCAATCCGGGCTTGGTGACGATCATAGGCAAGAAGGGGTCGGGCAAATCCGCTCTCGCCGAGATCGTCGCGGTCGCGGCTGAACAGCCTCCGTCGAAGAATGATCCCCGCAGCTTCCTCAAACGGGCGAAGGGGCACTTGAAATCGGCCACCGCCACCGTGAAATGGGCGGATGGTTCCGAGACGAAACAGGTGCTCCAGGCGGCCAACGGTTTTAGCGAACCGAGGGTCAGATACCTCTCCCAGAGTTTCGTCGAGGAGCTTTGCGGAGCCGAGGACGGCGCGGCGAAGCTGGCGTCGGAGATCGAAGCCATCGTCTTTGCGCATCTCGATCCGACCGAACGGCTGAACGCGTCGAACTTCGACGAGTTGCGGAAGCTGAAGGTCGAGCGGGTCGAGCGGCGCCGGCAGGACATCCAGTCGAGGATCGAATCCGCCACCAGGGTCTCCCAGGCCATCCATGAACGGAGGCTGACCCTGGACGACAAGAAGGCGCAGAAAAAGGCCCTCGAAGAGGAGCTCATCGCGCTGACCGCCCAGGTATCCGCCGGGGCGACCGACGCGGAGGCCAAGTTCGCGGAGGATATGGCTGCGCTCCAATCCGCGCTCGCCGAGGCCCAGGCGAAGGCTTCCAACGTGAAGCGGCGGATCGTGACGCTGGACGACGTCGCCGGGCGTGTGGAGGCTTTCCGCAGGGAGGCAGCGAGGTTCCTGAACGAAGTGTCGGTTTCGCTCAAGGCCGTCGGACTCGGCGAGGACGAGATCGGGGCGTTCAGGCCGACCTTCGCTGGCGATCCCGAAAGGATGATCGACGCCCGCAAGGCCGCGTTTGCGACCGAGCTTGCGGGCATCGAGGGCGAAGGCGACCCGCCCGCGGAAGGGACCATCCGTGCGACCTCCGCCGCGTTGGACTTGCTGGCTAAGCGGCAGTCCGACGACCACGCCCGCCGCACCCTGATCCAGACAGCTCAAGTCCGCATGTCGGAGATACGCGCCCAGGCGCAGCGTCTGGATACGGAGATCGGGCAGATCGAGACCGGGGATGCAGCGGCTTTGGAGGCCGCCCGTCAAGATCGCCTGGAAGCCTACCTGGAGCACTTCGATTCCCTCGACCAGGAAGCCCGCATTCTGGACGAACTCTACAAGCCGGTGCGCGAACGCCTCAGCCATGGGCGCGGAAACGAGCGCCAGCTTGAGTTCGAAATCCGGCGTCGGGTGGACGTCGAGGCGTGGCTCGAACGGGGAGAGGGGCTGGTGGATACCAGAAAGACCCTCGACTTCGGGAACATCAAGCGATTTGAGGATTTCGCCGCCTTTGCCCGCGAGGCGTTGGCGCCTGCATGGGAGGCTGGCGACAGGGAACTTGTCAAAACGGCTTTCGCCTTGCTCCTGACAGAAATCCGGACCCGCCCCCAGGGGGACGGCAGCTTCATGAAGAAGAACCGCACTTACACCGATTTCCTCGCCTGGCTTCATGAGGTCCAGCACATCAGCCTCAACTACGGCCTCGTATATCAGAAGACGCCGCTGGAAAAGCTGTCCCCCGGAACCAAGGGCATAGTCCTACTGATCCTGTATCTGGCGATGGTGCAGAACGAGCGCCGGCCGCTCATCGTCGACCAGCCGGAGGAAAACCTCGACAACGAGTCGATATTTGCGGACCTTGCAGCCTATTTCCGGGAGGCGAAGAACCATCGCCAGATCATTCTCATCACGCACAATCCCAACCTCGTGGTGAACACGGACGCCGAGCAGGTTGTCGTCGCCCACTGCGAACGGGGCGAGGACGGCCTTCCTTCGATGAGATATGTCAGCGGATCTCTGGAAAACGCGGCTCCGGACGAACCCGACATACGGGGGCAGGTCTGCCGGATACTGGAAGGTGGCGCCGAGGCATTCAGGAAGAGGGACGAGAGATACCGGCTCGGATGAAGGGGCTTGATGTAAGGGGTTTTCCGCGACATCGATGCGATCCCCTGAACGGCAAGATTGCGCGCGAAACCGACTTGAACGGGCCGAAAGCGGAAGGACAGCTCTTGGAGGCGGTGGCGGTTAAGCTGACATTCAATTGCATGCAACGTCACGGGAACCCCTTCTGGAAAATGTCAAGTTCCGCTCCGGTCGCCCTCGTGTGGCCCATCTGCTGTTGAAAAGCAGGCAACAGCTTCTGGTGTGGAACCAGAGGTGCTAGATTTGGCCGATCGCTGGGGGCCGAAATGACGCATTATGACGGGTTCTATTCCATTCTGTTTCGTGGCACGCATGACTTTGGCGTGGGGGTCATTGTGCTGAACAATGGCGCCATCGTTGGCGCGGATTCGGGCGGGGTGGCCTACGACGGGATCTTCTACGAGGACCCGGAAAGGCGTCGGGTCGTCCTGAAAATTACCGCTACCGTTCCGCCCGGCGTGGAGTTGGTGCAAGGGGTTCCTGCACAGCAGCGCCCCTATACCTTCAAAATCGAGGCGGCCGTCCCCGACGATCTTCGGCGCAGTGAGGCTGCCGCCGGGATTCAAACGCCATTTGGCCCGGTCAACGTCATCTTCCGCCGACTTCGATCACTGCTGCCGCACAGCCATGACTGAAACCATCAAGGCGCCATGCAGTACCTGCTTCGGTGAGCGCAACCACGAGATCCTTCTTGTCGTCGAGGTGCCGATCGCCAAGGTTGACGAGGAAGGCGTGGAGCGGAATGAGGTTCTCCAGTGCGCCGGATGCGAAACCGTTGTCCTCCGGCGAACTACGTCAACCAGGCGCCCAGGCGAGGATCAGGCCATCAATGTGAGGGAGGCTTATTTCCCCCCAACGACGTCGCGGCGGGTGCCGATCTGGCTGGACGATCTGGGGGACGACACCTCAAGGGATCTGCTTGAGCAGATCTATGTGGCGACGCAAAACGATCTGAATCGGCTGGCGGCCATGGGGATTCGCGCGCTTGTCGAGCACGTTATGGTGAAGGAGGTGGGGGACCAGGGGAGCTTCGGCATCAACCTTCGGGCATTCCACGAGGCAGGACACATCAGCGCAGCCGCGAAGGGGGTATTCGAGGTGATCCTGGAAGCTGGGCACGCCACCATGCACCGGGCATATGATCCCTCGGATCAGGATATCGACACCCTGCTGGATACGGTGGAGACCATGGTGGAACAGGTCTATATCCATCCGATCCGGGCCGAGGAGATGAAGGGGCGCATTCCACCGCGTCGCCGGTAGGGTGTCCCGGTGACGGCAAATTGCCCAGCCGGTGGCGCGGGACAAAGCCAAGTCCATCGCCGAGCTGTTGCCGGTGGCTCTCGATCGCCGGCAGCAGGTGGGTGCCCGCTAAGCCGGCGTTGGAATGTCGAAGACCAGTACAGCCAGGTGCAGTTCCCGGACATCATCGGTGTTTTGGCAAAACACGTAGCGGTACGATGTCGGCGATGCCGCGGGGAGTGCCCGTTTGAAGCTTGGGTGCTTTTCGGTAGCCGCCCGGATGGTTACCAGGACCTCAGAGAAATTCTTATTCCGATTGAAGATAATAATCGCTGCCTTGGTATCGCGCCACGTCAAGTACGAGAGCAACTGGTCGATGGTTGCCAGGTATCCTTTTTCTCCGTGCCAAAACTTGCATTCGCCGATAAAGACGTTTCTCTCGCCAGAACGAATGAGGATGTCCGTTTTTCCGGCGGCGTTGAATGTTTCTCCAGTCACAGAATCATAATGACTATTTAGAGGAACAAGGATGCTGTCGCGCAGTTCCTCTTCTCCGAACTTTGCAAATGTCGACGGGCTGCGTTCCAACATTACGGCCAGCCTGCCGATCACCTCAAGGATGTGCTCGAACTCGGCTATCTCCAGCACGGGCTCGGGCTTGAAAGGTTGCTTCGGGACCGGCGGCGGAGTGAGGTTGATCCTCTTCCGAACCTCGGGGGCGGCATAGGTCAATGCGTCGTCGGGCCGCCGCTTCATCGGCAGGCCAATGCCGGCCACAATATTGTGTTGCTCCATGAGGCGTTGCTTACGGTTAGCCAATACCTGTCGGGCAAAACTAGGCATCCGTCTATTCCAGGCGTCGAAGTCGCTCCTTAGGTAGCCCAGGTGTGCATTTATGTCTTTGATCAGCCTGTTCATATCGGCCTTGATGCGTTCGCCATCAAGTTTGACATCGGAAAAGCGCAAAATAACGGTGCCGTTTTCAACGGAAATCCTGGGCGGCGACATGGTGAAGGTGGAGCCCCGGACGTGGAAAAGATCGGGGTCGCCGGTATGAGGAACACCAATCACCACCTCGTGTCCCGGGACATGCTGTCCGCCCCGCCCATCGTGGAAACCGTAATCGAAGCGGTGACTGACGTCGATCTGGGTTTCGCCTTGGCGCTCGATGTAGGCCTCGTCAGCTTTAAACGTGGGGACATCCAACGTATATTTTTGGATGAGGTAGCCGAGGAGATCGTCTTCGGGGGTGGCGAGGACTTGATTGGCGGGGAACTTTTCGACCTCTTGCCGGATCAGGCCTTCGTAGGCGCTGATCATAGAAAAGCTGTCGCCTTTATTCCCCATAAGGAAGACGTCGCTGTGCCCCCGTATGCGCATGGTGTTCTCCGGCCAATGATGATGGCACTACCAGTGGTCAATATCACCATAGTAACATCTATAGGCTGTTGCAGCTTGAATCTTTCTATCCAATAATGGGGGGCGACCATGTCCACTTTCAAAGTTGTGCAGCCTCATGCCATACGTCTTGGGCGGGCGCAAACCGGTCGGAGCCGCGTGTGCAGCGCTGAGAATTAAAGCTACTTCTACCCATCCGGACAATGGCAGTGCAGAAAACAACATTCTTTCCACATGATGGACTCTCTCAACACAACTCAAATCGCCATACTGATTAGATTGAAACAGCGTGTGAATTTCATCATGACAACCCAGAACATTTTTTCTCAACTTTCACTCGGGCCAACATTTTCAAGCCATCTGATCGCGGTCCAGTTCACCGAGAACCCTGCCGCAAGCTTTGGTACCGATACGGCCATTGGGGCCGTGGTTCAGATGCCCCGCACAACGTCGGCGGCATTCACCTATATGACCGTGCGCCAGGCAGCTGACGAGCTCCAGGTCCAGCGCAAAACCGTTTATGAATGGATCAAGTCTGGCCTCGTGCGGGCTGGCATCCTGCCCGGCGGAACCGAATACCGGATCCACCGCGGTGACTGGGCCATCTTCCTGGATAGCTTGTTCACCCAGGGCGGACAGCTATCAGCTCGGCGGCCTTTGAAGCCTCCTTGCCCCACCATTGAGGAAGATCATGGCTCCTCCCCTCGCCTGCGGCTCAAGCCGGATTTCTTCACCCTGGGCGCCGAGGGCCGTCGGGCCGGAAAGAGCCTTTAGCGCATTTCAGGACAAACTCTGTCCTGAAATCTGTCCTGGAATCTGATTCATGCTACAATGGCGCCTTCACATCATGATGGAGGTCCGCCATGGGACGAGCATCGAAGCCACCACGGCTCGTAATAAGGGGAGCCAGCTGGTACATCGTCGATGAAGGCCAGAAGATCGCCTGCGGCACCCGCGACGAAGGCGAGGCTCGGCGCGCCCTGGCGCAATACGAAGCTGGCAAGGCAACAGCAAACCATCGCGCAAAGGCTGGCGTTCCATCGGCGAACGCAGATGTGCTGATCAAACACATCCTTGAGGGATATGAGGTCAGCCGCCTTAATGATCTGAAGAAGAAGAAAAATCGCGCGGTTTATGGTGAGACTCGGATCGCCCTTTTGAAGCAGGGGATTGACGAAGCCGAGGCACATACACAGGCCGACTTGGCCTCCAAACGGGCGGAAGCAGACGTCACCACCATCGGCAATGATCGCTTCGTCATGAAGCATTTGAAGGAATATTTTGGCCCATTGCGGCCCGGGCACATCAGCCAATCGGTGGTCGAGGAATACGCCATCCGCCGCCGGGACGCTGGCATCTCCCGGCGATCCACCGGCCAAGTTATCCGCAGAATTGCTGACGCAACAATTGAAAAAGAATTGGTAATCCTGCGCGCTGCCTTGCGCTGGGCCGAAAAAGATGACCGCATCCGTTGGCTTGCAGGTGTTGAAGCCCCGGCCTTCACCATGCCTGTGTCTGGCGCCCGGGCCCGGATCCGGTGGTTGACCAAAACCGAAGCGGCCAAGCTGATCGCCAGTTGCCACCTGCCCCATATCCGGTTGTTTTTCCGTATTGCCCTGGCGACTGGTGCCAGGAAGGAAGCAATCGAACAACTGCGGTGGGATCAGATCGATTTCGATCGGAACCTCATCGACTTCGGCCAAGTCGCGACTGACAACAACAAGAAGCGCCCGCTGATCCAAATGACTTCGGAAATCCGCAGGGAGCTTTGGAATGCTCAGCAGGTGGCTTGCTCCAACCATGTCATTGAATTTCGCGGCCGCTGCGCAGGTAACGTGAAAAAGTCCGTGCGCGCCGCCATCGAGAAGGCTGGGCTGAAGAGCGTCGATCCCACCGAGGACGTGGTTGGGCACATCATGAAGCATACTTTTGTCTCGTGGATGGTACAAAGCGGCAAGGCGTTCGAGGATATCGCCCTGATCCTTAATACCTCTGCCGCAACGCTGAGGCGCACTTATGCCCATGCCGACCTGACTGCGGCGGCTGACGTCGCCGATGCAGTGGCATTGGATGAGCATATTCAGCGGATTGAATGGCAGCCCACGACCGCCCTCCTCCTGTCCAAGGATGCGGCCGCCTGACATCACCCTTGTCCGGAAATCCAGGAATATCCGACTGATTGAATCAGGACAATTGTCCCGAAACTAGGTAAACACACGGCTCTAAACGGCACTCTACGGTCATCGCTAAAAATTGTAAGGGATTGAAGTTACAATCTATCGCCACCTTCACACGGGAGGGGTCGCAAGTTCAATCCTTGCATCGCCCACCATTTCCCCCCGGAACGCATCGACGATCACCGAATCTCGGCGCCGACAGCCCTGATCCGGCGCAGTCTCTCCTCCTCAGAAGCATCCTCGGGAATGCGGGACAGTTCCGCGAATCCCTTTCGGGTACAGCGGCGCTCGCCCCAGGGGATTGGCAGGCGGGGCAGACGCAAGGGCGAGACCACGCCCTCCACCCATCGTTCGAACAGCCTTAGACTGGCGCCATAGACCAGTTCCGACAGGCGCGTCATATCCGCATCGGGCGGAATGGCAAAGCTTTCCACATCGCAGATGATCCCGGAATCCGCCCGCGCCGCCATTTCGTGCAAAGTCGCGCCGAACTGGGTGACGCCGTCGTAAAGGGCAAAGCTGACCGGAGCCCAGCCGGGATAATCCGGCGGGCCGGGATGGATGTTATAGGCGCCGTAACCCAGGCCCTCCAGCGCCGCCACCGGCACGATCTCGGGAAAGAGAAAAGCCAAAAGCCGGGCCGAACCCAGTTCCGCAGGCAAGTCCTTCACCGAGGCGATCTCCATCACCCGGATCATGGGCTCGGCACGGCGCAGCCTGTCGGCCAGAACCGGGCGTTCGGCTTCTCCCGCCAGCAAAAGAATGGTATCGAGCATGGCACCCCGGCCTTTGTATTTCGCCATCATGCTACCCTGCCCGTGGAATCCGTCAAACGGCGTGTGCCAAGCTTGACGCGCCGAAGCCGCCTCTGCATTCTTCCGGCCTGGATTTCTTGCAGGCGTGACGCCGATGTTTCTTCTGATCGATAATTACGACAGCTTCACCTACAACCTCTGGCACTACCTGGGCGAGCTGGGGGCCGAGGTGGTGGTCAAGCGCAACGACGCGCTCACCGTCGATCAGGTCCTGGCCCTGCGGCCCCAGGGCATCGTCATTTCGCCCGGTCCCTGCGACCCCGACCGGGCTGGCATCTGCCTGGATCTCATCAAGCGCGCCGCCGGCATCATCCCGCTGTTCGGGGTCTGCCTGGGCCATCAGGCCATCGGCCAGGCCTTCGGCGGCAAGGTGGTGCGCGCACCCAAGCCCATGCATGGCAAGGTCGATACCATCACCCATAACGACACCGGCGTGTTCAAGGGCCTGCCCAGCCCGTTCCGCGCCACCCGCTACCACTCGCTGGTGGTGGAGAGGGAAAGCTTCCCCGACTGCCTGCAGGTCTCGGCCTGGGCGGGTGACGGGCTGGTCATGGGTCTGACCCATAAGGAACTGCCCATCTGGGGCGTCCAGTTCCATCCCGAAAGCATCGAGACCGAGCACGGCCACGCCATGCTGCGCAATTTCATCGACTTCACCACGACCCGAACCGGACAGGCCGCCTGATGAGTACCGCCCCCGTTACCCTTGCCCTGATGAAGGAAATCCTGGGCCGCATCGCCGTCGGCGCCAGCCTGTCCGAAACCCAGGCCGAGGAAGTCTTCGAAATCATCATGTCGGGCGACGCCACCCCGGCCCAGATCGGCGGGTTGCTCATGGGGCTGCGGGTCAGGGGCGAGACGGTGGAGGAGATCACCGGGGCGGCGCGCATCATGCGGGCCAAGGCCCTGAAGATCGAAGCACCGCCCGGCGCCGTGGACATCGTCGGCACGGGCGGCGACGAGGCCGGGACCTACAACATCTCCACCGCCGCCTCCTTCGTGGTCGCCGCCTGCGGCGTGCCCGTGGCCAAGCACGGCAACCGGGCGGTGTCGTCCAAATCGGGCGCCTCGGATGTGCTGACCGCTTTGGGCGTCAATATCGACGCCGATTTCGCTTTGGTGCGCGAAACCCTGTGGGAGAACAAGGTCGGCTTCCTGATGGCGCCGCGCCACCACAACGCCATGCGCCATGTGGCCGGTGCGCGGGGAGAATTGGGGACCCGCACCATCTTCAACCTGCTGGGGCCGCTGTCCAATCCGGCCGGAACCACCCGTCAGGTGGTGGGCGTCTTCGCCGAGCGCTGGGTCGAGCCGCTGGCCCGTGTGCTGGGCCGCCTGGGCGCCGAGCATGCCTGGGTGGTGCACGGCAGCGACGGCCTGGACGAACTGACCACCACCGGCCCCACCAAGGTGGCCGAGTTCAAAGGGGGAGAGGTCCGCCTCTTCACCGTGACGCCGGAGGAGGTGGGGCTCAAGCGCGCCGCCGCCGCCGATCTGAAGGGCGGAGATTCCGCCACCAATGCCGCCGCGCTCAAAGGCCTCCTCAAAGGGGAACAGGGAGCCTATCGCGATATCGTCGTGCTAAATTCCGCCGCCGCCCTGGTGGTGGCCGGAAAGGTCGGCAGCTTGAGCGAGGGTGCGCGCGC
Source organism: Paramagnetospirillum magnetotacticum MS-1 (assembly GCF_000829825.1). Classification (NCBI taxonomy): domain Bacteria; kingdom Pseudomonadati; phylum Pseudomonadota; class Alphaproteobacteria; order Rhodospirillales; family Magnetospirillaceae; genus Paramagnetospirillum; species Paramagnetospirillum magnetotacticum. Next base: position 51,048 of record NZ_JXSL01000024.1, read on the forward strand.
GGCGGAACAGGCCATCGATCGGGGCGAGGCCGAAGCCGTGCTTGACCGCATGATCGCCATCACCAACCGGACGGCCTGACACCATGAACGCCACCCCCACCATCCTCGACCGCATCTGCGCCGAAAAACGCAAACAGGTTGCCGAACAGAAGAGCCGACGCCCCATCCAGGAACTGCTGAAGCGCGCCCAGGATCAGGCGCCGCCACGCGGTTTCGCCGCTTCCCTGGACCGCAAGGTCGCCGAAATCGGCTGGGGCCTGATCACCGAGATCAAGAAGGCCTCGCCCTCGGCCGGTGTGATCCGCGCCGACTTCAAGCCGGAATTCCTGGCGCGCGCCTATCAGCGCGGCGGGGCCGCCTGCCTGTCGGTGCTGACCGATCAGAAGTTCTTTCAAGGCACCGACGCCGATCTGGGCGCCGCGCGCTCGGCCTGCGACATCCCGGTGTTGCGCAAGGACTTCATGGTCGATCCCTACCAGATCGTCGAAGCCCGCGCGCTGGGCGCCGATTGCGTCTTGCTGATCGTCGCCTCGCTGACCGATGCCGAGCTCAGCCAGATGGAAGACATCGCGCTCGGCTACGGCATGGATGTGCTGATCGAGGTCCATAACGAGGCCGAGCTGGAGCGGGCCTTGAAGCTCAAATCCCCGCTGATCGGCATCAATAACCGCGACCTCAAGATCATGAAGACCGATCTGGCCACCACCGAGCGTCTGGTCCCTCTGATCCCCGAGGGCAAGATCGTCGTCTCGGAAAGCGGCCTGGAAGGTCCTGGCGATCTGCGCCGCATGGCCGCCGTGGGTGTCCGGCGTTTCCTGATCGGCGAGGCCCTGATGCGTCGCCCCGATGTGGAACAGGCGGTCAAGATCTTGCTGGCTGGCGCGGGTCCGGCCACCTGATGGGCGCCCCCACGACCAAGGATGGCCTCACCCATTTCGACCCGGACGGCAATGCCGTCATGGTCGATGTCTCGGCCAAGGCGGAAACCGCCCGTGTGGCGGTGGCGCGTGGCTCGGTGGTCATGGCGCCTGAAACCCTGGCCCTGATCGCGGCGCGCGGCATGAAGAAGGGCGATGTACTGAGCGTCGCCCAACTGGCCGGGATCATGGGCGCCAAGCGCACCCCCGACCTGATTCCGCTCTGCCACCCGCTGGCACTGTCCTCGGTCGGCGTCGAGCTCAGCCTTGATACCGACGCCTCGGCCGTCCATATCGAAGCCACCTGCAAGCTGGTAGGACGCACCGGGGTTGAGATGGAGGCGCTGACCGCCGTCTCGGTGGCGGCGCTCACCGTCTACGACATGTGCAAGGCGGTGGATAAATCCATGCGCATCGAGAATATCCGCCTGATTCACAAATCGGGCGGCAAATCAGGCATCTACGAGGCCAAGGAATGATCTCCGTCGAGGTGGCGCGCGAAACCCTGCTGACCGGCATCAAGCCGGTGGGCACCGAGGTGATTTCCCTGTCCCAGGCCACGGGCCGCATCCTGGCCGAGGACCTGACGGCGCGCGTTTCTCATCCGCCGGTGGCGGTCTCGGCCATGGACGGTTATGCGGTCCGGGCCGAGGATCTGGCCCAGGTTCCTCATACCCTCCAGATGATCGGCCAATCCGCCGCCGGAGCCGCCTTCACCGGAACGGTGGGGCCTGGACAATGCATCCGCATCTTCACAGGCGCCCCGGTGCCTAAAGGCGCCGACGCCGTCATCATGCAGGAGAACACCCGCCGGGACGCCGAGCGCATCGAGATCCTGACCTCCGCTCCTGCGGGCCGCCATGTGCGCCCCGCCGGTCTCGACTTCGCGGCTGGCGACATGCTGATTCCGGCGGGAACGGTCATGGGCGGGCGCACCGTCGGTCTGGCGGCGGCCATGAACATTCCCAACCTGCTGGTGCGCCGCAAGCCCCGTATCGCCATCCTGTCCACCGGTGACGAGATCGTCCTGCCCGGTGATCAGCCCGGCCCCTCCCAGATCGTCGGCAGTAACGGCCCCGGTCTGGCCGCCATGGTCACCGCGCTGGGCGCCGAGGCCATCCATCTGGGCATCGCCAAGGACACCCGGGATTCGCTGGACACCATGATCAAGGCGGCGGCGGGCGCCGATATGCTGGTCACCACGGGCGGCGCCTCGGTGGGCGACTATGATCTGGTGCAGGACGCGCTGAAGAGCGCGGGCATGAATCTCGGCTTCTATCAGGTGGCCATGCGGCCGGGAAAGCCGCTGATGTTCGGCGACATGAAGGGCATTCCCGTTCTCGGCCTGCCGGGCAATCCGGTCTCGTCCATGGTCTGCGCCATCATCTTCCTCGAGCCCGCCATCCGGGCACTGACCGGGCGGTCCACCGTCACCCAGGCCATCAATGCCCTGCTGGGCCGCGATCTGCCGCCCAATGACGCCCGCATGGAATTCATGCGCGGCACCCTGGAACGCACCGATGACGGTCTGGTGGTGGCCCTGCCCTTCGAACAGCAAGACAGCGCCGTCATCTCGGGATTGGCGCGGGCCACCTGTCTGGTGGTGCGCCCCCCCCATGCCCCCACCGCCCAGATGGGCGACATGGTGCAGGTCATTCCGCTGCCCGCCGTTCTCTGAGTTCCCCAGGCTCTTAGGGAAACAAAACGGAATCATCCGTGCAAATTCCCCTTGACCATCAGGAGGAACGCGAATAGAACAAAAGCAGATGGTTTGTTCTTTGTTCCCGGAACAGACTCACGGAAGGGGGAAAACCGCGATGCTGACCCGCAAGCAATATGAATTGTTGATGTTCATCGACGAACGGCTTCGCGCCACCGGAATTTCCCCCTCCTTCGACGAGATGAAGGACGCACTGGACCTCAAGTCCAAGTCGGGCATCCATCGCCTGATCACCGGGTTGGAGGAACGCGGCTTCATCCGCCGCCTCGCCCACCGCGCCCGCGCCCTGGAAGTGGTCCGCCTGCCGGAAAACCGCCATGACCAGACCCTGCCGCCACCCGCAAAGGCCTTTGCCCCCAATGTGATCAAGGGCGGCTTCGCCAGCCAGCAATTGGTGGGCGCGCCGGTGGCCGTGCCGTCGGACTCGGTCAGCCTGCCGCTTTACGGCAAGATCGCTGCCGGTACCGCCATCGAGGCGCTGAGCGATCACTCCCGCAGCATCGACATCCCCGCCTCCATGCTGGGCAGCGGCAATCACTACGCGCTCACCGTCGAGGGCGATTCCATGATCGAGGCTGGCATCAATGACGGCGACACCGTGGTCATCCGCTCCTGCGACAGCGCCGAAACGGGAACCATCGTGGTCGCCCTGGTGGACGACACCGAGGTGACGCTGAAGCGCCTGCGCCGCAAGGGCACCTCGGTCGCCCTGGAACCCGCCAACAAGGCCTATGAGACCCGCGTCCTGCCCCCCGACCGGGTCAAGGTCCAGGGCCGCCTCGTCGGCCTGCTTCGGAGCTACTGAAATGGGAAGCTTTCGCCCCCTTCGCTTCGGCTTCACCGCCGATGGCAATCCGGCCCAGGACGGCCGCGCCGAGATGAGCGTCACCTATCTGGGCCGCGTCTCGCGCCGCCAGGCCGAGGCCGACGCAAGGCGCAGATTCGAGGAATGGTCCCGTCTGGGCAATTCCCTGTCCCGCCTGCGCGGCGCCAATCAGGTCGTGCTGGGGTAGTTTCTGTGGGCTCCGCCCACGCCCGCAAAGGGCCCAAGGCCCTTTGATCCCCTTGGATTATTGGGAATGGGTCGAGGGACTTAGAGCTTGTCTGAAGCAAGCTGAATCAACACCATTTCACCGTCATCCCGGCCTTGAGCCGGGATCCAGGGGGAGCAACATCAAGCGTTACTGCTCGCGACTCCTGGGTCCCGGGTCGAGCCCGGGACGACGAGGCAAAGTGGTACAGCCTCAAGTCGGGCAGACTAAAAAGACACGACGCGACAGGTCCCCGGCGGGTGCAGGGCAGCACTCCGCGGCCTTTTCTTTCATCTTCAAAGCAAAGCCCCCCGGACCATGCGATCCGGGGGGCCTTTTCTTCAGCCGATCCTACTTCCCGAACAGGCCCTTGACCGCACCGGCCGCGTCGCCGGGAACCAGGGCCTTGGCCTTGTCGCCGACCCCACCCAGCAGATTACCGAAGCTGGTGGCGGATTTCAGCGCGCCATTGACCAGGGAATCCATGACCTTCTGGGCCACCTGGGCGGAAGAAGCGCCGCCCGAATCCTTGCCGATATTGGTCAGCACGATATCGCCCAGCTTGGCCGTGCCCTCGGCGCCGGGAATGCCGCCCGCCGCCAACTTGACCTGACCGCCGGTGATGGCCAGACGCTCAATGACCAGCTTCTTTTCTTCGTCCTTGGAAGCAGTCTTGGCGGGTTCGGCCTTGGCATCGCTGCCGCCATGCTTGGCGGTGAAGGCCTTCACGTTCTTCTGAATGGCGTCGATATTGCTGCCGCCTGAGGCCATCTCATAGGCCACGAAGGGCGAGGCCACGGTGATGTCCTTGACCACGATGGGGTTCTTGTTGAGCGAACCGGTATCGAGCGCCAGGGCGATCTCGCCCAGCCGGATGGCGGGATCCGACGAGAAACCGGGCGGATTGGCGACCGTCAGGCCCGCGATGGAGCCCTTGCCCTCGGACAGCGAGATTTTCACCGCGCCGACGGAAACCTTCACCCCGGTCACCTGGGAGCCCACATCCTCGATCACCTTCTTGACGATGGAGTCCAGCGACGACAGCAGGAACACCGCCGCCCCGATGATCACCGTCACCACAACACCGGCACCAATAAGCAGCTTACGCATGGAAAGCCCCCGACCATGATTAACGAGCGCTCAGTGTGAGCCGGGGCGCCGGGAATGTCGATAGGGCTAAGGACCGAGCCTCCCCGGCGTTAACTGCAGGGCCCGGCCCTGCACCCGCCAGGGACTTAGTCCCTGGACCCCATTCCGATGAAGGGGATCAAAGGGCCCAAGGCCCTTTGCGGGTGTGGGCGGAGCCCACAAAGACCTTAAACGTTAGGCGGCTCCCTACATCTGCGCCAAGCTGCCCCGCAGTTTGAAGCGCTGGATCTTGCCGGTGGCGGTCTTGGGAAGCGCCTCGACGAATTCGATCCAGCGGGGGTATTTGTAGGGCGCCAGCTTGGCTTTGACATAGGCCTGAAGCTGTTCCTTCAGGACTTCCGAGCCGGTCTCGCCGGGCGCCAGGACCACGAAGGCCTTGGGCTTGACCAGGCCTTCGGCGTCGGCCTCGCCGACCACGGCGGCTTCCAGAACCATTTCGTGGGAGATAAGCGCGGCCTCCACCTCGAAGGGCGAGACCCAGATGCCGCCGACCTTCAGCATGTCGTCGCCACGACCGGCATAGCGGTAATAGCCGTCTTCATCCACGTAGTATTTGTCACCCGTATGGGTCCATTCGCCACGGAAGGTCTTGAGCGACTTTTCGCGCTGGTTCCAATAGGCCACCGCCGAGCTGGGACCGCGCACCACCAGTTCACCCATCTCGCCCTGAGGAACTTCGTGCCCGTCATCGGTGCAGATCTTGAGATCGTAGCCCGGCACCGGCTTGCCCGACGTGCCGTAGCGGACCTCGCCATGGCGATTGGACAGGAAGATGTGCAGCATTTCAGTAGAACCCAGACCGTCGAGAATGGCGGCGCCGAAGCGTTCCTCCCAGCGGCGGCCCACATCCTCGGGCAAGGCTTCGCCCGCCGAGACGCAGGCGCGCAGGCGGGTGGACGAGGTTTCGCGCTTGTACTGCGGATCGGCCAGGATGGTGCCGTACAGGGTGGGCACGCCGTAGAAGATGGTGGGCTGATGATCTTTGAGGATCTTCATCACCGCTTCGGGGGTGGGACGATCCTTCAGCAGCACCGAAGTGGCGCCCACATGCAGCGAGAAGGTCATGCCGTTGCCCAGGCCATAGGCAAAGAACAGCTTGGCCGCCGAGAAGGTGACGTCGTCCTCGCGGATGCCCAGGACCTGCTGGCCGTAATGAACGGCGGTGGCGGGCAGGTCGCGCTGGAGGTGAACGGCGCCCTTGGGCGCGCCGGTGGAACCCGAGGAGTAAAGCCAGAAGGCCACATCATCGCGGGTGGTCTCGGCGGTCTTGAGCTTGGGCTCGGCGGCCGCCATCAGGTCGGAGAGCAGCCTGTGGCCATGGCCGTTCTTGCCCGAGATGATCACATGTTCCAGCGTGGGCAGATCAGGCAGGATGGGCTCGACCTTGTCGAACAGCTCCTCGCTGATCACCAGGACGCGGGCGCGGGAGTCCGACAGCATGTAGCCGTAATCGCCGGTGGTCAGCAAGGTGTTCAGCGGAATGGGGACAATCCCCGCCTTGATGGCGCCCCAGAACACCGAGGGAAAATCCACGGTGTCGAGCATGATCATGGCGATGCGGTTCTCCATGTGCAGGCCCAGACCTTTGAGCGCATTGCCCGCCCGGTTCACCTTCTCGGCCAACTGGCCATAGGTGTGGCTGCCATCCGCATCGACGAAGGCCACCTTGTCGGCCCGACCGTCCTTGATGTGGCGGTCGATGAACCAGGTGGCGGCGTTATAATCGCGCGGAATGTCGAGCGCATGCTCGGACGAGGCATTGGGGGACGTCATGACGTATTCTCCTTCCTCTCAATCATTTTGCGACTGCTTTGTCGGTCACAATCCGATATGCCGTTCGAGTATGCTCGAATCGCTTTTCAGTTGCTGTGGGCCGCCATCGAACACCACCTCGCCCTTGACGAGGATGACATGACGGTCGGCGAGGTCCAAGAGGACCCCCACATTCTTGTCCACCACGATGGTGGCGATGCCGGTTTCCTTGACATGGCGCACCACCCGCCAGATTTCGCGGCGGATGAGCGGGGCTAAGCCCTCGGTGGCCTCGTCCAGGATCAGCAGATGGGGATTGGTCATGAGCGCGCGGCCGATGGACAGCATCTGCTGTTCGCCACCCGACAGATGGGTGCCCAGATTGTCCAGACGCTCGGCCAGACGGGGAAAGGTCTCCAGCACCCGCTCATAGGTCCAGTCGTCCCGCCCGTCCACGCCCTTGCGCGCCGCCATCACAAGATGCTCGCGCACGGTGAGGTTATGGAACATGCCGCGTCCTTCGGGGACATAGGCGATGCCACGGCGGATGATGGCCGAGGTCTCCTGGCCGGTCACATCCTTGCCCCGGACCGAAACCTTACCCTGGCGGGGAGTGACGATGCCCAGCAGGCTTTTCAGCAGCGTGGACTTTCCCATGCCGTTGCGGCCCATCAGCGCCAGAGTTTCGCCCTCGCCGACGCGGAAATCCACGCCATGCAGGATATGACTGGCGCCGTAATAGGTGTGCAGGCCGGAAGCCTCGAGGAAGAGTTCCATCAATAGGCCTCCGCCCCGTCGCCGAGATAGGCGTCCTGCACTGCCTTGCTGGCGCGGATCTGGTCCAAGGGCCCGCTTTCCAGCAAGGTGCCGTTGACCATCACCGACAGCACCTTGGCGATGGCGAAGACCGCGTCCATGTCGTGTTCGATGAGGATCAGGGTATAGCTGCGGGCCAGATCCTGCAGCAGACGGACCATGCCCTCGGATTCCTCCTTGCCCATGCCAGCCAGGGGCTCGTCGAGGACCAGAACCTGGGGCGCGGTGGCCAGAACCATGGCGATCTCCAACTGACGCTGCTCGCCATAGGACATGGTCCCCGCCATGCGCCCCGCCCTGGACGCCAGCCCGGCCCGCTCCAGGGCCTCGGACGCCCGGGCGGACACCTCGCGATAGGCGGCGGCGGGGCGCAGGAAGCGCATGGAATGGGGCAGCAGCGACTGCGCCGCCAGACGGCAATTCTCGAAGCAGGTGAAGCTGGGGAAGATATTGGTCTTCTGGTACGACCGCCCGATGCCCAGCCGCGCCACTTTGTGGGCGGGCAAGCGGGTGATGTCCGAGCCCTTGTACATCACATGGCCGCCCGAGGCGGGGAGATGCCCGGTCAGCAGGTTGACGAAGGTGCTCTTGCCCGCACCGTTAGGACCGATGATGGCGTGGGCCTCGCATTCCTTGAAGCCGATGGAGACCGCATTGACCGCGATCAGGCCGCCGAAGGACTTGGTCAGGCCCTTGGTCTCGAAAAGGAAGGGAGAGACGCTCATGGCTCGCCCTCCCCTTTCTTGGCCGGTTCTGTTTGTCCCTCAAGCGCCGGGCGGTCGCTCTCGCTCCCTTGGCTCCTCCGCTGCGCTTCGGGCGCCTCATTGGCGCCGCGCTCGGCCAAGGCCTCACTCGTTCCACACCACTGCAAAAGCAGGCCCGCCACGCCCTTGGGCAGGGCGAGGACAATGGCGATGACCAGCGCGCCCATGGGTAGCAGCCAGTGCTCGGTCACCGCTTCCAGACCGAAATGGGCCAGTTCCAGGATGAAGGCTCCCAGGACGGGACCGAACAGGGTGCCCATGCCGCCCAGGATGACCATGACCAGCACATGGCCCGACTGATGCCAACCCAGCATGGCGGGACTGACGAAGCCATATTGGGTGGCGGCCAGGAATCCGGCCAACCCGGCCAGGGCGCCCGCGATGGTGAAGGCCACCAGTTTGTAGGCGGTGGGATTGAAGCCCAGGCCTCGCACCCTGCCCTCGTTGACGCCAATGGCGGCCAGGACACGGCCGAAGGGCGAGGCCAGCACCACGCGCAGTAACGCATAGACCGCCACCAATGCGCCCAGCACGGTGAAGAAGAAGGCCTGCTTGTTCTCCAGATTGATCAGGGTGAGGCCAAAGGCCTCGACGCTGGGCTTGACGTAGATGTAAGCCCCGTCCGATCCCCCCGCCAGCTTGGAATCGTTGAAGAAATAATAGCCCATCTGGCCGAAGGCCAGGGTCACCATGATGAAGTAGATGCCAGCGGTGCGAATGGCTAGAAAGCCCACCACCGCCGAGGCCGCAGCGACAACGGCCATTGTGGCGGGCAGCGCCACCCAGACATTGGCCGCCTCGTATTGCGGGCTCAGTATTGCCAGCATATACCCGCCCAATCCGAAGAAGGCGGCATGGCCAAGACTGACCAGCCCGGCCACGCCGACCAGCAGGTCGAGGCTCATGGCCAGGATGGCCAGGATCATGATGCCGGTCAGCTTTTGCAGCAGGAAGGCGTATTTGGCGCTAAAGGCCAGCGGCCCCCAGACCGGAAACAGGGCCAGGACCGCCAGGGCCAGCAGCAGGATCAGGGACAGCCGCCGGGTCATGCGAACAACCCTCTCGGCTTCCACAACAGCACCGCCGCCATGACGCCATAGACGGTGAAGCTGGCGAAATCGGGAACGAAGACCTTGCCGAAAGTGTCGGCCAGACCGATCAACATGGCGCCGAGAAAGGCGCCCTTGATGGAGCCCACGCCGCCGATCACCACCACCACGAAACACAGGATCAGGACGGAATCGCCCATGCCCGGCGCCACCGAGGTGATGGGGGTCGAGATGGCGCCTGCCAGCCCGGCCAGGGCGGCGCCCAGAGCGAAGACCACGCCGAACAGCAGCTTCACATTGATGCCCAGCGCCGCCACCATGTCGCGGTTCGACGCACCCGCCCTCACCCACATGCCAAAACGGGTCCGCGTGATCACCAGATACATGGCCACCGCCAGCACGGCGCAGACGCCCGAAAGCATCAGGCGATAGACGGGATAGGACAAGGTATCGGTCAGCCGGATGGACCAGTTGAGCGCGGCGGGCACCGTCACGCCGTGCACATCGGCGCCCCAGATCATGCGGGTCGCCTCGTTGAAGATGAGGATCAGGCCATAGGTCAGCAACACCTGATCCAGATGGTCGCGGCGGTAAAGGGTGCGGACCAGCAGGGCCTCGATCACATAGCCGATGGCGGCGGAAATGGGCAGTGACAGCACGACCGCCGCCGTCAGGCTGCCCGTGGTCCGGGCCAGCCAATAGGCCAGATAGGCACCCAGCATATAGAAGGCGCCGTGGGCCAGATTGATGATGCCCATGATGCCGAAGATCAGGGTCAGCCCCGAGGCGACCAGGAACAGCAGCAGCCCGTACTGGACGCCGTTCAGCACCTGAATCAGAAAAAACCAGAAATCCATCGTGGCTCCAGACCGCCAGAAACCGACCAGCTCTTGAACGCCCTTTCTCGTCACCCCCGCGCAAGCGGGGGTCCATGCCCGACACCTTCCGATCCCAACCACAAGGGGTGAAGTGGAAGGCCACATGGATTCCCGCCTGCGCGGGAATGACGAAACAGGGAAAACGCCTGGCTCTGTCCTCAGCCCATCTTGCAGCCGATGGCGGGATCGGCCAGGGCCTTTTCCGCCACGCCGACCACCACTTCCTGGCCGCCCTTGACCTGGCGCAGATAGATGTCCTGAACCGGGTTATGGGCCTTGGACAGGGTGAAGGTGCCGCGCGGGCTCTTGATCACCGCCTTTTCCATGGCGGCGATCAGATCAGCCTTGGCCGCGCTGTCGCCCTTGACCGCTCCCAAGCCCTGGAACATCAACTGGGCCGCGTCATAGCCCTGTACCGCATAGACATCGGCCTCCTTGGTGAAGGCCTTGCGATAGGCGGCGCGGAAGGTCTTGTTATCCGCCGTATCCAGCGCATCGGCGTAATGCAGGGTGGTGAGAACGCCCTCGGCCGCCTCGCCCTGCTCCCTCAGCACGCCGTCGGTGAGGAAACCCGGCCCCATCAGCGGAATGGATTTAAGACCCGCCGCGGCGTAATCCTTGACGAATTTCAGCGCGCCCGATCCGGCGAAGAAGGCAAAGACGCCGTCGGGCTTCAGAGCGGCGATCTCGGTGAGATTGGCCTGAAACTCCTCTTGCGGGAAAGGCACCAGGATCTGCTTGGCCACCTTGCCGCCCGCCTTGGTGAATCCCTGTTCGAAGCCAGTCACGGCCTCTTCGCCCGCCGCGTATTTCCACGACATGGTGACCACGTTCTTCATGCCGCGATCCATGGCGACCTTGCCCATGGGATAGGCGGTCTGCCAATTGGTGAACGAGGTGCGGAAGATATTGGGAGCGCAGAGCGGACCCGTCGCGGCGCCAGCCCCGGCATTGGCGATGATGGCGATGGTGCCGGTCTCGCGTACCACCTTGACCATGCCCAGCGCCACGCCGGAATGGACCGGCCCGACCACGAAGTCGACATTCTCGCCCGTCACCAGCTTGTTGGTGTTCTCGGGCCCCTTGGCGGGATTGGATTCGTCATCAACGGCGATGAACTGCACCTCGCGGCCGCCCAGCTTGCCGCCCCGCTCTTCCAGCGCCAGCTTGAAGCCGTTGGTGATGGCCTCGCCCAGTCCGGCATAGGTGCCGGAATAGGGCAGCAGAAAGCCGACCCTGACCTTGGCGGTGTTACCGATGGCAAAGCGGGTCGGCACGAAACCGCCCATGCCAGCAGCCACGATGGCGCCCGTGCGCAAAGCGGCGCGGCGGGAAATTCCCTTCAAATGATCCATAAACATCCTCCCAGGCATGCGGACCTTATTCGGCCCGTTCCGTTGTCTCGTTGAAGAAGCCCCGGCAATCCCGGCCGCTCCTCTTCCCGCTTCTGTTCCGCTCCACCGGAACGAGGCGACACCGCATCGGATACGGATCCATATAAATCGGCATCCTAATGCGTATTTTATCCGAATGCAATCTCACCCCCCTTTGAAGGGGTGTTGATCTTGACCGGCGGTCGGTCCACCATTCGCTCCATCAGATTTGACCGAAGGAGCGCGGTGCCGTGACCATCCATCTTTTCGAGCTTGCCCTACCCGCCGTCGCCGTCAAGGGGGAAGCGGGACTCTATCCGGTCCGCCGCGTTTTTTGTGTCGGGCGCAACTATGCGGGCCATGCGCGCGAGATGGGCAGCGACCCCAACCGAGAGCCGCCATTCTATTTCACCAAGCCGGCCGACGCCCTGGTTCCGGGCGGCGGCGACATCCCCTATCCTCCCGGCACCAGCAATCTGCATCACGAGATCGAACTGGTGGTGGCCTTGTCGCGCCCGGTCTACAAATGCACGCCCCAAGAGGCTCAGACGGCGGTCTTCGGCCATGCGGTGGGTCTGGATATGACGCGGCGCGATCTGCAATTCGCCGCCCGCGACAAGGGCCGTCCCTGGTGCCTGGGCAAGGCCTTCGAATTCTCGGCCCCCATCTCGGCCCTGGTCCGCGCGGAAAGCCCCAAGCTGTCGGGACGCATCGCGCTGGAGGTCAATGGGCAGATCCGCCAAAGCGGCGACATCAACGAGATGATCTGGTCGGTGCCGGAAGTGATCGCCCATCTGTCCCAGTATTACCATCTGGGCGCGGGCGACCTGATCTTCACCGGCACGCCCGAGGGCGTCGGCCCGGTGGTGGCGGGCGATGTGCTGCGGGGAACAATCGACGGCGTGGGCGAGCTTGAGGTGCGTATCACCCCGGAACGCTGACAGGCTCAGCCCGCCGCCGAGCCTCCGGTCGAGGGTCGCAAGGTGAAGTTGATGGTCGTGCCCTTCTTGGGCTCGGACTCCACCCAGATTGTGCCGCCGAAGCGATGGACGATACGGCGGCACAGCGCCAGGCCGATTCCGGTGCCACCAGGAAAGCGGGCGGGTTCCAGGCGCTGGAAGATGACGAAGATCTTCTCGAAATAGGCCGGTTCGATACCGATTCCATTGTCGTGCACCGAGACTCGCCACAGCCCCTTGGGCTCCTGCGTGGCGGTGATCTCTATCTGCGGCGCGGCGTCGGGCTGGCGGTAGATCAGGGCGTTTTCCAGAAGATTCTGGAACAGGCTTTCCACCTGACGGGCTTCGGCCAATACCACGGGAAGCGCATCCATCTTGACCGTCGCGCCCGAAGCCTGCAAATCGGGGCCCAGATTGGTCAGGACCGAAGTCATCACGGCGTTGAGATCCACCGGCACCAGTTCCGGCGGCGACCGCGAGACGCGGGCATAGTCCAGAAGATCGGGGATCATCGAGGACATATGCTTGGCGCCGCCGACGATATAGCCGATGAATTCGTCCGCATCCTTGTCCAGCCGCCCTTGATAGCGCCGCGCCAGCAATTGGGCATAACTGGCGATATTGCGCAGCGGCGTCTGAAGATCATGGGACGCTACATAGGCGAACTGCTCCAGATCGGCGTTGGAACGGGCCAGTTCGTCGGTTTGGCGCTCCAGCGTCCGCCAGCTGCGCAGCATGCCGAAACCACCCAAGGTGGTCACAATGATGAAGGCGCCCGCCAGGACGATCACCTTGACGCTTTCCTTGCGCCACTCGCCCAGATAATCCTCGGTGGCCATGCCCACCAGGGTGATGAGCGGATAGTCGGCAATGGGCTGGTACGAGAAGGTGCGACGGATGTTGTCGGCCCCCGCCGATGCTTCATAGGTTCCCCCCTTGGGATTGGCGGTAATCCGCTCCGTGAAAGTCCTGGAAACCGTCGTCTGGCCCACGTAACCGGCATGGGGATAGCGGGCCAGCAGGTCGAAATTGCGCGAGGCGTCGCCGCGCATCACCACGGTTCCCTGCGGCCCCACCTCCAGATTATTGAACTTCTGCTCGAACCAGGCGATGGTCACCGGCGCAAAGACGATTCCGGCGAAGCCGCCGTCGGGAAGGCTTAGCCTTCGCGCGAAGATCAGCACCCATTTGTTGCTGATACGCCCCAGGGTGGGCGGCGAAATGACCATCCCGGAATTGGCGTCATCACGATGAACGGTGAAATAGGCGCGATCGGAAAGGTTGGTTCCCAATCCGGCCTTGTCGCCGCTGGCGATCACGATTCCCGCAGCATCGGTGACGCGTAGACCGTCGGCCATTTTCAGCCGGTTCTGCAATCGCGCCAGAAAGACCGTCAACTCCGGCCCGGCGATCGCCTTGCTGGCATGGAGCCGGGTTACCTCATCCGACACCGCGCGCAGAGCCAGATCGATCTGGTCGATATCGCCAGCGATGCTTTGCGAGACGAGACGGTTGGTATTGCGCGAGGAAACGGCGGCGCGGTCCTGGTACTGGCGATAGCTGGAATCCAGGGACATCCAGGCCAAACCAAGAACCGATGTGTTGACGAACAACAACAGCGCCACCAAACGCCAGCGCGACGCCCTGAACCTGTTGTAATCCGTCGATGAGCCAGACACCTTTGACCTCACTCCCCGGATAAGGACAATAGCGTATGAACTACAGTTTACCTCAAGCAAACAGGAATGCCCAGTCGCACAAATACCATTCCCGCGTTAATTCTTTCATTGACGGCAACCGATAACTCAGCCGCACCCCCTGAAGTGGGTGGCATATAAGTAATCATCCGATTGTATGGGCGTTCCTTGCAGAAATCATTTGATGCCACGGGACCCCAAAGATAATGATGTCGGGGCGAGGGACCAGGAAACGGGCAGCGGATTATCATTCAATGGCAATACCGACCAAAGACGATGTGGAAGCGGCACCCGAGGCCCTGTTGGAGGGGGCGTATTGCACCAAGGTCGAGGACTTCTTCTCCCCCGGTTCGCGGGACCTCATCGGGCGCTTCCTGACCAATTTTACGGAATCCCTGGTGATCACGCCGACGGAACTGGTGTTCTCGGCCAAGTACCAAAAACGGCTCAACGACGCTGGCCGCGTCATGATGAACGCCGTGGACAAGATCGCCACCCTTCAGGCCAAGCTGAAAGGTGAAAGCGCGGCGCAACGGCTGCGCGATCTCAATACCCTGATCAGCGCTGGCATGAAGAAGCTGTGGGATGACGAGAAGGACAAACCGGCCCCCACGGTGACGGCCGAAGGTTTTTCCGCCTACTGCGCCACCCTCAAGGGCAGCCAGGTCGAGAAGGATTACGCGGCCAACCGCGCCCTGACCGAACTGCTGTTCTCTCACAAGGTGTGGAAGGACAAAGTCTCCATCCTGGTGAAGATGTTCGGCCTGACCAAGGGCAAGGACGAGAACCGCCATATCGAACAGGTTCTGTCCGAATGTCTGAAGAGCGACCCCGCCCTGGATCAGATGCTGGGCCTGTGCGAAACGCTGGAGGAGCGCTGCAACGATCTGGCCGATCTGTGGAAGGGTGAGTGGAAGCAGCGCGATACCGCGCACGCCGCCATGGAAACCATCGCGGCCATGATCAATGATGGTTCCGCCCCCAATTGCAAGGCTTCGGTCGAGTATTCCCTGCTGCGCACCCTGGCCAGCAAGATGCCGCTGCGCTCGGCCGAGCCCGAGATCGAGATCACCGCGCTGTTCGACCTGTTCAAGCGCATGTGGACCGGCACCACCTTGATCGGCGGGGCCAAGGCCCTGACCTCCCTGGAACGGCGCCAGGCCCGCCACCTCAACAAGGAAGGCGTCACCGACCTGCTGCGCGAACGCAAGGTCCTGTCCGACCGCTATGCCTTCCTCATGCAACTCAGCACGATCACCGTGGGCCAGGGCAACCGGGCCATGCTCAAGACCTTCATCGACCATTATTTCGGCGACAAGGATTTCGTGCCCCGCGTGGTGACGGGCCAGGAGCCCCCCGTCCCCAAGCTGCAGACCCTGGCGGGTATCCATCGCACCATCAAGGCCTCGTGGCTGCCCGATGGCGACAAGGCCGCCTACATGGCCCAGATGGAAGCGGCGCAAATTCAGCTGCTGAAAAACTCCCGTCTGTTCGATCAAATCGACAAGAAGGGCGGCGGCCCGGCCCAGAAGGTTCTCACCCTGCTGGACCTGTGCCGCAAGGGAACCTTCATCGACGGCGTCAACATGGAAGCCGTCCGTCAGTTGCTGAACACCTATATCCGCGATCCCGGTTTCATGACCGACTATCTCGGCACGGCTTCGGGCGAGGAGAAGGAACGCAAGATGATGCTGCTGACCAAGACCCTGGCCAGTATCGGCGTCACGGTCTGAGAGCCTTGCTCAGGGCCTTGAACGGCAGCAGGACGCAGTCGTGGCGGCTTTTGTGCGGACGCACCGGCAGGAAGGCCGCCAGGGCGGGGAAGGCCGGTTCGCCCCCCGTCTTCAGCATGCCCCTCACCTGATCGAGCAACTGGGCCGCCCCGGCTGCATCAAGCCCCAATGCCTGCTCCGCCGCCACCGAACTGGCCGCCTTGCACAGCAGGCAGCCCTTGACCCCATGGCCGAGCGCCGCCACCCGGCCGCCCTCCAGCCTGAGACCGAGACTCACCCGATCGCCGCACAGGGGGTTGTCCAGCGTCACGCTCTTATCTGGATGAGCCAGCGAAACGGGTTCGCGGGCGGCAAGGTCCTTGATGGCCGCGCCATACATTTCGTCGCTCATCGCAGCACCTTCACCGCCTCGGCCAGCCCCACAAGCAGGGCCTCCACGTCGGAGCGGTCGGAATAGGGCGCCAGCGAGGCGCGCAACGTCCCCTCCTCCAGCCCCAAAGCCGCCATCAGCGGCCGGGCGCAATGGGCGCCACCGCGCACCGCCACGCCCCGCTCGGCCAGCAGATGCGCCAGATCATGGGGATGACAGCCCTCCACGGTGAAGGACACGACGGGCACGCGGGCCTCCAACCCTCGCGGGCCGACGATTTTCACTCCGGCCATCGAGCCCAGCCCATCCAGAAGATGCCAGGTCAGGGCCGCTTCCTGCTGATGTATCTCCTGACCATCCAGACTCATCATCCAGTCCAGGGCGGCGGCCAGACCGACCGCCTGGGCCACGGGCGGGGTTCCCGCCTCGAAGCGGTGAGGTGGATCGGCCCAGGTGACGTCATCGTCACCCACCGCATCCACCATGCCGCCGCCAACTACCATGGGAGTCATGGACTGAAGAACTTCGGCCCGGCCCCACAACACACCGATTCCCGTCGGCCCATAGGCCTTGTGCCCAGAGAAGGCATAGAGATCAGCCCCGAGGGACCGGGGATCGACACGGCCATGGGGCACCATCTGGGCGCCGTCCACCACCAGCCGGGCTCCCACCCCATGGGCGGCCTCGGCCAGACGCGGCAGATCGCTGACGGCGCCGGTGACATTGGAGGCATGGGTCACCGCCACCACCTTGCAGCAAGGCGTGACGATGGCGCCGAGATGGTCGAGATCCAGCCGCCCCTCATGGGTCACCGGCAACCAGCGGATGGCGAATCCCCGGTCCTCGGCCAGGCTCATCCAGGGCAGGCAGGCGGAGTGATGCTCCAACCGGCTGAGCGCCACCTCGTCGCCGGGCCCCAGCTTGCGCCCCAGCCCCCAGGCCGCCATGTTCAGCGCCAGGGTACAGCCGCCGGTGAACACCACCTCCTCGGCCGGAGCGTTCAAAAAGCGCCCCACCGTGGCGCGGGCGGAATCATAGGCTTCATCGGCGCGAAGGGCCGCTTCGTGCAGCCCCCGGCGCACATTGGAACGGGCGACGCGGTTGAGGCTGGCGATGGCCTCGGACACCAGTCCCGGAATCTGCGCCATGGCGGCGTTGTCCAGATAATGAAAACCCGGTCGCGACAGCGCCGGAAAAGCCGCGCGAATGGTCTGGCTCATTCCTCGCCTCCCAGCGCCCGCAAGGCTTCGGGCGTATCCACATCGATCAATATACCGTCATCGGCCACCGCCACCTCGATGACAGCCAAGGCATTTTCGGCGATCAAGCCGCGCGCGCCCTTGTCACCGGTGAGATCCCGCATGGACGGGAAAAAGCGCCGCGACAACAGCACCGGATTGCCCCGCCGCCCCTGAAAGACCGGCACGCAGATGCTGTCGGGGCGAAAGGCGGCGATCAGGGCGGCCACGTGGGCGGAGGTCACCCTGGGCATGTCGGCCAACAGGACCATCACGCCCTCGGCGTCTTCGGGCAGGGCGGCCACGCCCTCGGCCAGGGACGAGGCCATCCCCCGCGAAGGATCGGCATTGACCACCTGAACCACACCGGGCCCCAAATCAGGCTGCGGCTCGGGCCCAGTGACCACCAGGACCGGCGACAGACCGCCCCTCAAACCCGCCTCCACGGCGAGGTCGAGCATGCTGCGTCCCTCCACCCGCATCAGGCGCTTATCGCCCCCCATGCGGCTGGCCCGCCCGGCCGCCAGGATCAGACCGGCGATGCTCACGAACCACATCCGAGAGCGCGGCGCGCCAGAACGGGAATCAGCGCGGCGCGGTATTCGGCGCTGGCATGCAGGTCACGGCTGAGATCGTCGGCGGTAAAGGTCAGTCCCTCCAGGGCGGCCGTGGAATAGTCCCCCTCCAGCGCCATCTCGAAACCGGTCAGGCGGAAGGGACATGACGCCGCCCCGGTGACCGCCACCCGCACGCCGCTTTCAGTCTCGGCGACGAAGACGCCCACCACCGGATAGCCCGAGGCGGGATTGCGCGTCTTGGCATAACCGGCGCGGCGCGGCAGAGGATAGCTCACTGAGACGATCAGTTCGCCCGGCTCCAGCGATGTCTCGAACATGCCGAGAAAGAACGCGTCGGCAGGAATGACCCGCCGGTCGGTCCGGATCAAGGCTCCCAGGCCCAGCACGGCGGCGGCGTGGTCACTGGCCGGATCGGCATTGGCGAGCGCGCCGCCCAAGGTGCCCATATTACGCACCTGGAGATCGCCGATGGACCCGGCAAGATCGGCCAGGGCGGGAATGGCGGTGATGGCCGCCATCTGCGCATGGGTCACCGCCGCGCCCACCACCAGCGCGCCATCGTCCTGACGCATCCCCGCCAGTTCCGGCAGACGGGCCACGTCGATCAGGGCGGAGGGCTGGGCCAGGCGCAGCTTCAGCGCCGCCAGGAGGCTTTGACCGCCCGCCAGATAACGCCGCTCCTCACCGTCATGAGCCGCGATGGCCTCGGTGAGGCTTTGGGGGCGGAGATAATCGAAGGGAAACATCACCCCTTCTCCCGGATGGTTTGGGCGATGGCTTCGACGATGGGGCGATAGCCGGTACAGCGGCACAGATTGCCGTCCAGGCCGTGCCGGATGGCGTCTTCGTCGGCGCGGTCCAGATGGGCCACCAGATCAAGGCCGCTCATCACCATGCCCGGCGTGCAGAAACCGCATTGCAAGGCGTGCCGGTCGCGGAAGGCCGCCTGAAGCGGGTGCAGCGTCTCGCCCTCGGCCACGCCCTCGATGGTCAGCACGTCTCGCCCATCGGCCTGGGCGGCCAGAACCAGGCAGGATTTCACCGCGCGGCCGTCCAGATGGACCGTGCAGGCCCCGCATTGGCCGGTGTCGCAGCCCACATGGGTTCCGGTCAGGCCGAAGCCGTCGCGCAGCAAGGCCACCAGCAAGGTGCGCGGCTCGACCTCCGCCTCCACCTTGCGGCCGTTCAGGGTGAACGCGACGCGCATGGGTACGCTCCTTTGATTTGCGATCAAGACGACGCTATCATCGGCACCGCTTCAAGGAAACCGGTCCCGATGCCCATAGCCGTTAAATCCTGCCTCGACGTGGTATTCTGGATCTCCGATCAGGCGCTCAATGATCGCGAGTACATCCAGCCGCAAAAGCTGCACCGCCTGCTCTATCTGTCGCAGGCCTATTTCGCCGTGGCCTATCACGGCCGCAAGCTGATGCCCGCCACTTTCGTCACCGACGCTTTCGGACCCGTCGAGCCGACGGTGTTCCACGCCTTCGCCTATGGGCGGCCGACCATGATCGAGGGCAATATGCTGAGCGAGCAGGTCAGCCACTTCCTGGACGGCATCTGGCGCCGCTATGGCCCTTATACCGCCGACCAGTTGACCAAGAAGATCATCGAGCATGCGCCTGTCGCCCTGGCCATGGCCAAGGGCCAGAACGAGGAAATCCCCTTCGCCGACATGGTGAAGTACTATTCCGAGGCCGCCGCCGCCCGCAACAATCCGGCCTCCAACGTCGATTCCATCGATACGGTGATGAAGCCCCGCATGATGCGCTCGCAGACCGGCAAGCCGGTCACCGTCGCCGCCTGGAAGCCCAAACCGGCTTCCGTCAAGAAGGACGAGTAATGCGCCGCCGGGGCTTTCTCTCCCTGGGTCTGGCCCTTGGGCTGGCCGCCTGCGCCAGTGAACCCGCCCGCACAGCGCGCCCCCCGCGCGCCAGGGCCACGCCGGGCATGGTGGACGAGCCCGCCCTGGTGGGCTTGAACGCCGTCATCGATCTGCACCACGCCAATGGGGTCAAGAGCTTTGCCATGGCGCGCGATTCCAGCGGCGTGCTGGCGGTGATCCACAAGGCCAGCGAGGGCGACTGGCAAGATCCCCGCTACGAGGAGCGCCGCGCCCAGGCCATGGATGCCGGTCTGCTGTGGGGCGCCTATCATTTCGGCACAAGGCAGCATCCGGGACGCAGTCAGGCCCAGATGTTCCTGGCCGCCGCCCGCCCCGACCCGGCCACCCTGCTGGTCCTCGACCTGGAACTGAACGAGCGGGCGCCGGGCAACACCATGCAGATCGACGCCGCCGAGGATTTCGTGCGCGAGATCGCCGCCACCACCGGCCGCCTGCCGCTGCTATACTGCCATCCCGCCTGGGCCGATGGGGAAACCCTGCCCAGTTCCAAGGGAAGCGGATCCCTGGGCGGCGCCATTTTGCCCGGATCGGCGCTGGCCGCCTGCGACCTATGGCTGGCCGATTACCGCTACGAGCCGGAATTGCCCAATGCCTGGAACGGCCGGGGCTGGCGCATGTGGCAATATGCCGGTGACGATGCCCGCACCGGCGGCCCCTTCCGCGACCGCGCCCGCGAGGTCCGAGGCATCGAGCGCTGCGACCGCTCGGTCTTCGCTGGCAGCCGGGACGATCTTTACCGCTATTGGGGCGGAATCGGCCGGTCTGGGGCCTGAGGCTGAGCCAGGGGCTGCGGGGTTGCGTTGGCGGAACGGAACTGCCAGACGGTGACGAACCGGCAGCCGCGCTTGCCCAGATCATCCAGCACCCCGCCCATGGCGGCGATGGTGCTGTCATGGATGTCGTGGAACAGGAAGATGCCGTGCGCGCCCTGGCCCACCGGCAAGATATTGCCTTCCAGGGCGCTGACCGTGTGATAGCGCCAATCCTCGCTGTCACGCGACCACAGCACTAGCTCCAGCCCCTCCTTGCGGGCCAGGCCGACCAGATCGGGGTCATAGGCACCGTAGGGGGGACGGAAGTAATGGGGCTCGGCCCCCAGGGCCTTCAACTCGGCCAGGGTATCCTCGATCTCCTTGCGCCGCGCCGCCTCATCCAGCTTGCGCATATCGGGATGGTCCCAGGAATGGTTCTCCACCTCGTGTCCGTCAGTCAGCATGCGGCGGATCAGATCGGGATAGCGCCGCGCATGCTGGCCCAGCACGAAGAAGGTCGCCTTGACCTTGCGCGCCGCCAGCAGATCCAGCAGAGCGCCGGTATGAGGCCCCGGCCCGTCGTCGAAGGTGATGGCGCAATCGCCCGCCTTGGCCTTGTCCCCGAAATCGAGGCTCGGCGGCTTGGCGGAGAGTGCCGAGGGTTTGGGCCCGAAAGGAAGCCAGCTTGGCCAGGCCAAGGCGCCTTGCGGCACCAGCAGGACGCATAGAGCAATGATAAGACGGCGCATGATCGTCCCCGAATTCCCCGATCCGAAAATCCTGATCATTCTTGGCAGTCTTGTCCAGCCCCCCTCCGCTTCAGGCGGTGGCACCTTCGGCCACCGCCTGCGGCCCGGCCTTTCGGCCGATCATCAGCGACATGGCCGCCGCCACCAGACAGGTCGCCCCCGACAGAACGAAGGCCAGCCAGTAATCGCCCAGATCGGTGCGGATCACTCCGGCGGCGAAGGCCGCCGTGGCCGCGCCCAATTGGTGGGAGGCGAAGATCCAGCCGAACATCACACCCGCACGTTCCCGCCCGAAAACCTGGGTGGTCAGCTTGACGGTGGGCGGCACGGTGGCGATCCAGTCCAGGCCATAGAACACCGCGAACAGCCACAGGCCGAACACATCGGGGCCAAAGGCCAAATCCAGGAAGATCAGCGACAATCCGCGCAATCCGTAATACCAGAACAACAGCTTGCGCGAATCCCAGCGATCCGACAGCCAGCCCGAAGCCGTGGTGCCGAGAATGTCGAAGACACCCATGGCGGCCAGCAGACCGGCTGCCTTGACCTCGGGGATGCCGTGGTCGAAACAGGCCGAGATCAGATGGGTGCCGATCAAACCATTGGTGGACAGGCCACAGACGAAGAAGGTCCCCACCAGCAACCAGAAATCGCGAGACCGCATGCCGTCCCGCAACGCCATGACCGCCGCCACCGCCGGATTGCCAGCCCGGATGGCGGGCGGCGGGGCTTGGGTGGCCCCCACCGGCCACAAGCCCAGATCGGCGGGCCGGTCGCGCATGAACATCCAGATGACGGGGGCCAGGACCGCCGCCGCCGCCGCGATCAGCAGCACCGCCTCGCGCCAGCCCCAATGCTCCACCAGCATGGCCATCTGAGGCAAAAAGATCAGTTGCCCGGTGGCGGTGGCCGCCGAAAGCAATCCCATCACCGTGCCACGATGGGCG
The DNA here is from genome assembly GCF_000829825.1 of Paramagnetospirillum magnetotacticum MS-1. Taxonomy (NCBI): domain Bacteria; kingdom Pseudomonadati; phylum Pseudomonadota; class Alphaproteobacteria; order Rhodospirillales; family Magnetospirillaceae; genus Paramagnetospirillum; species Paramagnetospirillum magnetotacticum. The sequence continues at coordinate 73,429 of NZ_JXSL01000024.1, forward strand.
TCGAACCAGCGGGTGACCACCGTGGCGCCCAGCACCAGGGCGATGGTGCCCGAGCCGCCACCCACCACGAATCCCCACAGCAGGACCATGTGCCAGGGCGTGCGCATAAAGGTGGTGGCAGCGACGCCCAGCGCCAGGACGGCCAGGGCCAAGGCCATGGTGCGCCGCACGCCGATGCGGTCCATGACGGCCGCTGCGAAGGGCGCCATCAGACCGTAGAGCACCAGATTGACCGAGACCGCGAAGGAGATGGTGGCCCGGCTCCAGCCGAATTCGGCCTCCACCGGAACCATCATCACGCCCGGCGCCGAGCGGATGCCCGCCGCCACCAGCAAGGTGACGAAGGTCAGGCCCGCGGCGATCCAGCCGTAATGCAGACGGACAGGACCCGGGACTTCCGGCTTGGCAGCTTCCGACATGGGGTCCTCCAGAAAAATGAGGCAGACAAGTCTGTATCATTTGACTTGTACAGACAGGTCTGTATCATGTCAACCATGGAAACCGCTTCCCCGACCAGAGCATGACTGAAACCTCCGACAAACTCACCGCCCGCGACCGCATCCTGGCCGCTGCCAACGACCTGTTCTATCGCGAAGGCATCCGCGCCATCGGCATCGATACGGTGATCGAGCGGGCCGGTGTGGCCAAGATGAGTCTCTACCGCGCCTTCCCCTCCAAGGACGATCTGATCGCCGCCTTTCTGGAAATGCGCGACAGCATGTACTGGGACTGGTGGGACGCGGTGCTGGCCCGCCATCCCAATGATCCCCGCCGTCAGTTGCTTGCCCTGTTCGAGACGGTGGCGCGGCGTACCTCGGACCCGCTTTACCGGGGCTGCCCTTTCGTCAACACTTCGGTGGAATTCCCCCATCCCGACCACCCGGCCCGCGCCGTGGTGGCCCGTCACTTCGCCGAACTGCGCCGCCGGTTGGGCGCCCTGGCCGAAGGAATCGGCCTGCCCCAATCCTCCGCCCTCACCGACCAGTTGATGGTCTTGCTGGAGGGTGCCTATTCCGCCTGTTCCACCCTAGGGGGCGCGGGTCCCTCCGCCTCGGTGGCGGCGGCCGCCGAAATCCTCATCCAGGCCCATCTTTCTGCAACATTGTCGAGGCCCACATGACTCAGCCCCACCTCTTCCAGCCGCTTTCCCTGCGCGGCCTGACACTGCCCAACCGCGTTGCTGTCGCCCCCATGTGCCAGTATTCGGCCAAAGACGGCGTGGTCCAGGATTGGCACCTGATGCATTACGGCTCCCTGGCGGCCTCGGGCCCCGGCATGGTGGTGATCGAAGCCACCGGCGTGACGCCCGAGGGGCGCATCTCGCCCAAATGCCTGGGCCTTTACGACGATGCCACCGAGGCCGGGTTCATCCGTTTGGTGGCCGCCATCAAGGGCTTCGGCGGCAATGGCGCCATCGGCGTGCAACTGGGCCATGCGGGGCGCAAGGGCGGCGCTGCGGCGCCTTGGGAGGGCGGCAAGTTCTCGCCCGACGGCTGGCAGACCATCTCGGCCAGCGACATCGCCTTCGACGAAGGCTGGCCCTCCCCCAAAGCCGCGACCATCGAAGACCTCGACCGACTGAAACAGGCTTTCGTCATCGCCGCCCAGCGCGCCTTGCGCATCGGCTTCGACTTCATCGAACTGCACTCGGCCCACGGCTATCTGCTGCACCAGTTCCTGTCGCCGCTGTCCAACCGGCGTGACGACCAGTATGGCGGCAGCCTGGAAAACCGCATGCGCTTCCCCCTGGAGGTCATCACCGCGGTGCGCGCCGTCTGGCCAGCCGACAAGCCGCTGGGCCTGCGCATCAGCGCTACCGATTGGGTCGAGGGCGGCTGGGACGCCGATCAGGCCGTGAACTATGCCAAGGCCTTCAAGGCGGCGGGCATCGATTTCGTCTGCGTGTCCTCGGGCGGTCTGGTGTCTTATGCCAAGGTTCCCGTCGGCCCCGGCTACCAGATCGAGCTGGCCGCCCGCATCCGGCGCGAGGCCGGGATTCCCACCCGCGCCGTCGGCCTGATCGCCACGCCGCATCAGGCCGAAACCGCCCTGACTGAAGGCGCCGCCGATCTGATCGCCATCGGGCGCGGCTTCCTCGACAATCCCCGCTGGGTGTGGCACGCCGCGCAGGCGCTGGGCGCCCAGATGACCTATCCGCCTCAATACCTTGCCGCTGGAACGCGGGCCTGGCCCGGTGTGGCCCTGGCCCGGCCCACTTTGGCCGCAGAGTAAAACAAAAGGGCCCGTTCGGTTACCGAACGGGCCCTTTCTAGAATCTGATGAAGGCTGATTATCCCAGCATTTCCTTCATCTTTTCGGAGTCCAGTTCCTTCTCCCACTTGGAGACCACCACGGCGGCGACGCCATTGCCGACGAAGTTGGTCAGCGCGCGGGCCTCGGACATGAAGCGGTCGATGCCCAGGATCAACGCCAGACCGGCGACGGGAACGCTGGGCACCACCGCCAGGGTGGCGGCCAAGGTGATGAAACCGGCACCGGTGACGCCCGAAGCCCCCTTGGAAGTCAGCATGGCGACGCCAAGCAGCGTGGCCTGCTGGGTGAAGGTGAGATCGATATCCAGAGCCTGGGCGACAAACAGCGCCGCCATGGTCAGGTAGATATTGGTGCCGTCCAGATTGAAGGAATAACCCGACGGAACCACCAGACCGACCACCGACTTGGAACAGCCCATGGCTTCGAGCTTCCGCATCAGGGGAACCAGGGCCGATTCCGAGGACGAAGTACCCAGAACGGTCAGCAGCTCTTCCTTGATGTAGCTGATGAACTTGAAAATGTTGAAGCCGACCAGCAAGGCGATGGTTCCCAGCACGACCACCACGAACAGGAAGCAGGTCAGATAGAAGCTGCCCATCAGCGCCGCCAGGGGCTTGAGCGCGGCCACGCCGTACTTGCCGATGGTAAAGGCCATGGCGCCGCCCGCGCCCAGGGGGGCGACCTTCATGATGGTGTTCATCATGGCAAAGAAGATGTGCGAGCATTCCTCGATGAACATGTGCACGCCCTGACCGGCCCGGCCCATATGGGTCATGGCATAGCCGAACAGAATGGCCACCAGCAGAACCTGTAACAGATCACCCGAACCGGTGAAGGCATCCACCAGGGTCTTGGGGATGATGTGCAAGATGAAATCGACGGTGCTCTGCTCGGTGGCGGCCTTGGCGTATTTGGCCACCGCCTTGGCGTCCAGCGCGGCCGGATCGGCGTGGAAGCCGTCGCCAGGGCGCAGCACGGTCATGACGATCAGGCCGATGACCAACGCGAAAGTGGAGACCACCTCGAAATACAGCAGCGCCTTGCCGCCCACCCGGCCGACCTTCTTCATGTCGCCCGCACCGGCGATGCCCAGCACCACGGTACAGAAGATCACCGGGCTGATCAGCATCTTGACCAGGGCGATGAAGCCGTCGCCCAGGGGTTTCAGGCTGACGCCCAGATCGGGGTAGAAGAAGCCGAGAGTGCCGCCGGCAAAGATGGCGAGCAGAACCCAGAAATACAGGTGGCTTGTCAGGCGCTTCATCGGCGTATTCCTCGATTATGGATGGTGTTTTGGCTTTCGTACCCTTTGGACCAGGACCTGTCGATTGCGGTTATCCGATGGTCCGCCGCCAAGGCTTGTGACGCCAGGAAAATTTTTCTGTTGCCCCCGCCCCTGCCCGCGGTTTTCCATGGGCGCTTCGCAGGACTTAAGGATCCAACCATTGCCCTCAACCGCCCCGCATTCCGCGTCCACCATGCTGGGTCGGGTTGTCCTGCCCTTTGCGGCCGGGTATTTCCTGTCCTACCTCTATCGGACGGTGAATGCGGTTCTGGCTCCCGAGATCGGCCGCGCCATCTCGCTGGATGCCTCCGATATCGGATTGATGACAGGGATCTATTTTATGACCTTCGCGGCGGCGCAGATTCCGCTCGGCATCTTGCTGGACCGTTTCGGCCCCCGAAGGGTGGAGGCCATCCTTCTGTGCTTCGCCGCCGCCGGAGCCTTCGCCTTTTCCCTGGCCCAGTCGGTGCCCGCCCTGGTGGTCGGCCGCGCCCTGGTGGGATTCGGCGTCTCGTCGTGCCTGATGGCGGCGCTGAAGGCCAATGTGCAGTTCTTTCCGCCGCAACGCATCCCTCTGATGAACGGCATCATCTTAGGCGCGGGCGGACTGGGGGCCATCGCCGCCACAGCGCCGGTCCAGGCCGCATTGCATCTGACCGACTGGCGCGGCGTCTATGGGGGGGTGGCCGTCCTGACCCTGGCTTCCGCCGCCTTTCTATGGCTGACCGTCCCGGATCGTCACCAGACGGCGGGCGCCGGGGGATTGCGGGTCCAGATCGCCGAAGTGGCGGAAATCTATCGTGATCCCGGCTTCTGGCGGGTGGCTCCGGCCACCATGCTGTCCATGGGCAGTTTCATGTCCATCCAGGGATTGTGGGCGGGACCATGGCTGCGCGACATGGCAGGCTTTGCCCCGGACCGGATCGCCACCGGCCTGACGGTCATGGCGGGCGCCATGGCCCTGGGCTACCTCTCGGTGGGCGCCATGGCGGAACGGCTGGAAAAGCGGGGCATTGCCCCCATCACCCAAGGCGCGGTGGGCATGGCCCTTTATGTGCTGGCCCTGGGCGCCATGGCCGCCGGGTGGAGCGCGGCTCCCCTAGCCCTGGCGGCTGTTTTCGGCCTGACCGGAACGGCGTGTTCCATCAATTACGCGGTGCTGACCCGGCGTTTTCCCCTGCGCCTCGCCGGGCGGGTCAATACCAGCCTCAACCTGACCATCTTCGTGGCCGCCTTTATTATTCAGTGGGGCTTGGGCGCCCTGATCGGCCTGTGGGACAAGGTGGACGGACGCTGGCCGCCCGAGGCCTGGGCGGTGGGACTGGGGGTTCCGGCCCTGTCCATCCTGGCGGCCCTGATCTGGCAAATCCCGGCCTGTCGGGCGGAAAAGTCCTGATGCATTCCGTCATGCCCGATCGGCGGCTGATGGCCGCCCTTGCCCTGTCGGCCCTGCTGCATGTGCTGGTCACCCTGATCCTGCAGATCGAGAGTTTGTCGGCCCTGATCCCCGAGCGGACCGAGCGGAGCATGGAGGTGGAGGTGATCCCCGAGCCTCTCAAGCCCGAGCCTCCCAAACCCGTCGCCCCACCCCCGCCGCAGGAACCACCGCTTCCCGAGACGCCGCCGGAAGCGCCAAAGGTCCAAACGGCTCCGCCGCCGCCTCCCCTGCCCATCCAGAGGCCGCAGTTGCAGCCCGCCCCCTTGGCGGAAAAGTCCAAGGCGCCCAAATCCGAACCCGCCAAACCGGCCCTTCAATCGCCGGGACTGTCGACGGATACCGGAACATTCACGCGCTCGGCGCCAGCGGCCGGTGAACTGTCCCAAAACATTCAGGACAAGGTTCTGGCCCAGGTGGTGCGCATGTGGCACTTCAACTCGGCGGCACTCAGAGGCAGCGACATCATTTTGTCGGCATCGTTGCTGGTCAACCGGGACGGCACCCTGTCCGGCCCCATGCACAAGGATGCGCCCTGGAATCCCGATGCGGCGATCCGGGGCTATTCCCGCCTGCCCGAGGGCACCACCAAGCAGATGATGGAAACCTTCCTCGTGGCGCTGCGCATGGCTCAGCCCCTGCAATTGCCGCCGGACGACGGCAAGCCCTGGCCCCGTCACATGATGCTGCGTTTCAAGCCGGGCGATCTTTGATCCCGAATTCGAGGCGGACCACCAGACCCGGCCGGTTATCGTCCAGGGACAACCGCGCCGAATGCAGCCGCGCCACCGCCTGAACCAGCGACAGGCCCAGCCCGTTGCCCGGCGTCGTACGAGTGCTGTCGAGACGGACAAAGCGTTCCAGCACAGCTTCACGCGACTCTTCGGGGATGCCCGGGCCGCTATCGGCCACCGACACCACCACCGAAGCTGGACCGCCCGTGACGGTTACCGACACCTCGCCGCCCGAAGGCGTGTATTTCACCGCATTGTCCACCAGATTGGCCAGTGCCTGGAACAGCAGATGCCGGTCGACCTTCAGCGAAAGGCCGGTATCGGCCCGGCAGGCAAGCCGCAGGCCCTTTTCCTCGGCCAGGGGCTCGTAGAGTTCCACCACATCGCTGGCCAGGGTGGCGGGATCGATGGATTCGAAGCGTTCGAGCCTGGCCGCCGATTCGGCGTGGGAGATGGTCAGAATGGCATTGAACGTGGCCAGCAGATGGTCGGCCTCGGCCAGGGTTTCCTCCAAGGTCCGGCGATAGCCCTCGCTGTCGGGAGTCCCCAACAGAGCAAGGTCGATGCGCGAGCGCAGCCGGTTCAAGGGCGTGCGCAGATCATGGGCGATATTGTCCGAGACGGTACGGATGCCTTCCAGCAGACGCTCCAGCTCGTCCATCATCTCGTTGAAGCTTTCGGCCAGGGAATCGAACTCGTCGTCGGTGCCGGAAAGCTGCATGCGCTGGCTCATATCGCCGCCGAAGATGCGCCGCGCCGTGCGGCTCATCTCCTCAACCCGCTGCAACAGATGACGGCTGGTGAAATATCCACCCACCACGCCGAGCAGGATGGTCAGCGCCAGACCCCAGCCCAGGGCCCGGTTGATGGCCGACTTGACCCGCTTGGCATCGGCCAGGGAACGCCCCACCAGCAGGCGATAGCCGTCATTGAGCTCATAGACCTGGGCCAGGACCTCGACCCCCGGCCCGATGCTGCCCAATTGCAGCAGCCGGAACCGCACCCACCCCACCTGGCTGGACACTTCGGCGGGCCAGGACTTGATGTTGCCCGCCAAAAGATGGCCTGAATGCCCCATCAGCAGATAGGTGTTGCGCCCTTCCACATCCTGGCGCATGCGGCTGCCGATGATCTCGGCCAGACCGCTCAGCTCACGCGAGTGATAGACCTCGGACAGGCCGGTGGCCTCGGCTTCCACCGTTTCCTGCACCTGCCACTCGATGAACATGGAGGTGCTCCACGACACCAACGCCAGCAAGGCGATGGCCGAGACCGTGAAGATGCTGAGATAGCTGAGCGCCAGCCGGAAGGTGGTGGTGCGAAGGAGACTAGCGGGCCGCACGAAGCGTATATCCCGCGCCGCGGACCGTATGGATCAGCGGCAGTTCGAAATCCTTGTCCACCTTCTGGCGTAGACGGCTGATATGCACGTCGATCAGATTGGTCTGGGGGTCGAAGTGATATTCCCAGACATTCTCCAGCAACATGGTGCGGGTCACCACCTGACCGGCGTGGCGCATGAGATATTCCAGCAAACGGAATTCACGCGGCTGCAGATCGATTTCCTGGCCGCCCCGGGTCACGGCGCGGGCCAGCAGGTCCATTTCCAGATCCTCGACCTTGAGGCGGGTTTCCGGCTGGGTACTTGACACCCTTCGCGACAGGGCCTCGATGCGGGCCAGCAATTCGGCGAAGGCATAGGGCTTGACCAGATAATCGTCGCCGCCCGCCTTCAGGCCGCGCACCCGGTCGTCCACCTTGCCCAGCGCCGAGAGAACCAGGACCGGCGTGGTGTTGCCAGCGGCCCGGAGCGCCTGGATGATGGACAGCCCGTCCAGCCCCGGCAGCATGCGGTCGATGATCATGGCGTCCCAGCGCTCGGAGGTCGCCAGAAACAGCCCGTCGGTGCCCGTGGCGGCATGATCGATCACATGCCCGGCCTCGCGCAGGCCCTTGGCCATATAGGCCGCCGCTTCGCTGTCGTCCTCGATCAGAAGGATTCGCATCGTGTCCGATATTCCATTGCGCGAGGACCATACAATCATCGGCCCTCACGGAAAAGCCCCCGCGCCAGGGGGGAGGACGCGGGGGCCATTTTCCGGTGTCCGGCAACGGGGGGACGCTGCCGGTCTTCGACGAAGCCACTCGGGGGGGGGGAGAGAGTGGTCCGTCCTTCGGCGGGGAGTTCGGATTCCGCCGGGTCCGAGATGCTGTGGCGAGGAGCGCAAACTTGCCGCCAACCGCCTCTCCGACCTTATGAAGCGGATCATGACAGGGGCGAGGTTACGGCAGCATTTCACCGCGATTAACCTTTCGTAATGATCGAGGCCTCCAGACCGCCCCTCCCCCCGCGCAGGACGGCCACGCCGTGGGCGCACGCCCCTTTCGGGCGGAAATATGATAGGCTTCTCCCTTGATAGCGTGGGTGTAGCGAGGAGAGTCCGCCATGTTGAGCCTGGAAGACTGCATCGCCTTTAGCGGCCTGACGGTCGAGCAACTGGACGCCGTCGCCTGCCACCAACATCTGCCGCTGATCGTCGTCGCCGAATGGGCCGAGACGGTGCTTGACGCCGAGGACGGCTTTGCCAGGGTCGCCGCCATCCTCGCCGAGGAAGTGGAAGCGGCCATCATCCATCATAAGGACCGCCTGGACGGCTGGTCGCAGGGCCTGGATCAGTTCCTGCGTGACCATGCCATCCACTGAAGTCGCGCTTATGAGCCGAAAAGGTCGCCCTGGGCGGATGGCGGGCCAGGCTCGGCGGTGATGGCGAACGGCCCCTCGTGAGGCCGCAGCAGCGGCTCGACCTCGGCGAAAGGTTTGGCGGCATCGGCCCAGGCCGCCCCGGCCTCGGGCGCAAGCACGACCGGCATTCGGTCATGAACCGCCACGAGATCATCGGCGGGGCCGCAGGTGATGATCACCACGCGCGCACCATCGCTCAATCCAGCCAAGGCGAAGAGATCGCAGCCGACCGGGGCGATGCGGGTCTTGACCCGCCCCGGCCACTCCCACCAGCCCGTGGCGGGGATCAGCACCCGTCCCCCGGTCAGGAGGGGGCGGAAGGTGGGCTTGACGGCCAGACTTTCCGACCGGGCATTGATGAGCGGCGCCGCCTGCCACTCCACGCGCAATCCCCAGGGCATCAGGCGGGCGCCACCGCCGCCCACAACCAGGACGGGGTCGGTCGGACGCATCTCCGATCCCCGCGGCCATGGCGGCGCCACGGTCAGACCAAACCGCCCGATCACCTCATGGGAATTGGCGTTCAGTTCGAAGCGGGAGCACATGGGGCGCCCTCGAAGCGGCCGACGATCAGAAATTCCTTGTTGCCTTCGGGGCCGAGGATGGGGCTTTCGGTGATGCCCTCCACCCGCCAGCCGGGCAAGCCGTCCAGCCAGAGGCGGATGCGTTCGCACACTTCGGCATGCAGTTCGGGCTCGCGCACCACGCCGCCCTTGCCCACCCGGCCCTTGCCCACCTCGAATTGCGGCTTGATCAAAGCCGCCACCCAGGCGCCGGGCCGGGCCAGGGCCAGGGCGGCGGGCAACACCGTTTCCAGTCCGATGAAGCTGGCGTCGCAGACCACCATATCCACCGGCTCGGGGATCTGCTCTTGCGTCAGATGACGGGCATTGGTGCGCTCGAGCACCACCACGCGGGGATCGCTGCGCAGTTTCCAGGCCAATTGCCCGTGGCCCACATCCACGGCATAGACCCGCGCCGCCCCATAGGTCAGCAGCACGTCGGTGAAACCTCCGGTCGAAGCCCCCACATCGACGGCCACCTTGTCCGAGGGATCGAGGGCGAAGGCTTCCAACGCCTTGGCCAGTTTGAGGCCGCCGCGCGAGACCCAGGGATGGTCCTGGCCCTTGAGCTCAAGCGCACAATCCTCGGCCATATTGGTGCCCGGCTTATCCACCCGCCGATCGCCGCTATAGACCAGCCCCGCCATGACCAAAGCCTGGGCCTTGGAACGGCTTTCCACCAGCCCTCTGTCCACCAGCAGTTGATCGACCCGCTTTTTCGCACTCATACGCCATTGCCCCATGCAAAAATCAGGGATGGAAATTGCCCCCCCTTTCCCCGAGAATACAGAAAATTTATATAATCGCGGGACGTCCAAGCCATAATGACAACGTTGCTGTTCACGCACCCCGTCTGTCTTCAGCATGACACGGGCGACTATCACCCCGAATGCGCCGATCGCATCAAGGCCGTCCTCGCCGCTTTGGAAAGCGAGGAGTTCATGATGCTGCTGCGCGACGAAGCGCCGCACGCCACCATGGAGCAGCTGATGCGGGCCCACCCGCTCAGCCATATCGATTACGTGCTGGATTCGGTCCCCACCAGCGACAGCCACCATCATCTGGACCCCGACACCATATTGTCGCGCTATTCGGGCGAGGCGGCGCTGAGGTCGGCCGGGGCGGGCATCGCGGCGGTGGACGCCGTGGCCAAGGGCGAGGTGCGCAACTGCTTTTGCGCCGTGCGCCCGCCGGGCCACCATGCCGAGCGCGACAATGCCATGGGCTTCTGCTTCTTCTCCAACGCCGCCATCGCCGCCCTGCACGCCCGCGATGCCCACGGCTACAAGCGGGTGGCGGTGGTCGATATCGACGTGCACCACGGCAACGGCACTCAGCACATCCTGTGGGATGAGCCGGGCATGCTCTATGCCTCCACCCATCAGGAACACGCCTTCCCTAATACCGGTCTGATGGAAGAGACCGGCGGCGAGGGCATCATGGTCAATGTGCCGCTGCCCGCCGGAACCAATTCCGACGATTACCGCATGGCCTTTACCGACATCCTGCTGCCCCGTCTGCGCGAATTCGCCCCCGACTTCCTGATCATCTCGGCCGGGTTCGACGCCCATGCCGCCGATCCCCTGGCCCATCTGCGGCTGACCACCGCCGATTTCGGCTGGATCACCCGGCAATTGCTCCAGGTGGCGGAGGAAACCGCGGGCAACCGGGTCGTCTCCATCCTGGAAGGCGGCTATGACCTGCGCGCCCTGGCCGCCAGCGCCCGCGAGCATGTGCGGGCGCTGATGGGGATGTAGCGATTTCCATGGCCGTCATCCGTTACGTCACCGGCGTCAATGCCGAATACTTCTTCATTCTGTTTCCGCTATTCGCCTCGTTGCGGCGCTTCGCGCCCGAGATCAGGGTCGAGGTGTGCGATTTCGGCCTGACCGCGCCGCAGCGAGCGTTCCTCGAGCGCAAGGGCCTGCTGCTCGAGGCCCCGCCCGATCTGGCCGGGGCGCATCCCTGGCGCTGCAAGGCCGCGTTGGGCCGCTATCTGGACGGCCGGCCGTGGGATGTGGCCTTCTGGCTGGACGCCGACATGATGGCCGTCGCACCTTGCGGCGATCTGCTGTCAGGTATCGCACAACGCCTGCTGGCTGGGGGAAAGCCACTGGCCGTGTGCATCGATTCCCTGACCACCGGCGAGGCGGTGCGGATTGCGCCCGCCCCCCATTTCGAGGCCAAGGCGCCGTCCCGTGGCATCGTCTCCGGGACGACCTATTTGAACTCCGGCTTTTTCGCCTGCTCGTCGCCGGGCTTTCTCGCCGACTGGGAGCGGCAATGCCGAGAGATGCCCGACGAAAATCTGTTCGAACAGAACGCCTTTAATTTGGTGGCCCACCCGGCGGGCTTTCAGTCCTTGGATATGTGGCAATGGAATTTGTGCGCCTACGCCTTGTCCTCGGTCCGCATCGAGGAATCGGTTGGCGAGACGCCCCGCTTTGTCCACCCTGACGGCCAGGTGCGCATCCTGCACGCCACCTCGCACCGCCCCGAAGACGTCATCAAGCAGACGGTGACCCTTTCCGCCGGGGGCCGCACCTTCGAGGCGACCGTCAAACTGCTGCGCCACCCCGCCTTGCTGCAATGGCAGATGTCCCTGCTGCGCCAGGGATTGGAGGCCGACGCGGCCTTACTGGGCGAATCGGGGCTGGGCCGCCCTGATCCCGGTGCCACCGGCGATGCCGATTCCGAGGCCAAGGCACGGTTCCAGAAGGGCGGCGAAATGTTCCTGCTGCGCCGTTTCGCCGAGGCCGCCGACGAATTCCGCGAGGTTCTCCGCCTCAAACCAGGCCATGCCCGCAGCCTGTTCAATCTGGCCATGGCCCAAGCCGAGTTGGGACAACTGCCCCTGGCGCCGCCGCTCCTGCGCCAGGCCATCCAGGCAGACCCCGATTACCGCGAGGCCCATATCTATCTGGTGATGATGCTGTCGCGGCTGGGAGAGAGCGAAGCCGCGGGCAAAGCCCTCGCCCAGGCGCTTTCCAGATGGCCGCAGGATTCAACCTTGCGGCAAATGGCCGATGCCGGAGACAAGACCAATAATTTCGTCTGATACCCACGGCTTTTTTCGAATTGTGCGCAGTGAAGCTTGCCTTCGCAGGCCTGCGCCCGTAAACTTCCGCGCTTCGTTGGAAGACCCGATAACAGGTTGTTGAATCACGAGCCCCCATGGCAGAAAACTCCACCGACATCGCCGCCATGAGTTTCGAGGAGGCCCTGGCCGAATTGGATCTTATCGTGCGCCGCCTGGAGGAGGGCAAGGGACGGCTTGATGACTCCATCGTCTCATACGAGCGCGGCGCGCTGCTGAAAAAGCACTGCGAGGCCAAGCTGGAAGAGGCGCGAACCAAGGTCGAGCGGATCGTGTCGGGTCCCGACGGAAGTGTGGCTCTTCAGGCCGCAGAGAGTGTGTGATCCTAAGAAAGTCGAGTAAACCATTGACTGATTCTCCCATGTCTTCGCGCCTCACCGAGGCTCTGACCGTCGTCAGCCAGGCCGTCAATTCCGAGTTGGATCGCCTGTTGCCGGTTTCCGAATCCCCCGATTCCCGGGTTCACGAGGCCATGCGCTATTCCACACTGGATGGCGGCAAGCGTCTTCGCCCCTTTCTGGTGATGCAGTCCGCCAGCCTGTTCAATGTGGCGGAAAGCGCCGCCATCCGCGTAGCCTGCGCCATCGAGATGATCCACTGCTATTCGCTGGTTCACGACGACCTGCCCTGCATGGATGATGACGACCTGCGCCGCGGCCGTCCCACCTGCCACAAGGCCTTCGACGAGGCCACCGCCCTGCTGGCTGGCGACGCCCTGCTGACCAAGGCCTTCGAGGTGCTGGTCAATCCCGCCACCCATGCCGATCCGGCTGTGCGCTGCGAACTGGTGGCCGATCTGGCCCACGCCTCGGGCGGCCAGGGCATGGTCGGCGGCCAGATGATCGACCTTCAGGCCCATACCCTGGACCTGGACGTGGCGGGCATCACCCGCCTGCAGCAGTTGAAGACCGGCCGGCTGTTCTCGTTCTCCTGCGAGGCGGGCGCCGTCCTGGGCAAGGCCCATGGCGAGCTGCGGCTGGCGCTTCGCAATTACGCCCATGACCTGGGTCTGGCCTTCCAGATCGCCGACGACATCCTCGACGTGGAAGGTGACGTGGCCGAGGTGGGCAAGCGCCTGAACAAGGACGCCGATGCCGGAAAGGCGACCTTCGTGTCGCTGTTGGGCCTCGAGCGCGCCAAGTCCCAGGCGGACATGCTGGCCGAACAGGCCTGCCGCCATCTTGATCCTTTCGGCGAGAAGGCCGATCTGATGCGGGACGTGGCCCGCTTCGTCGTTCGCCGCCGTTCGTGAGGTCCTAAAGGAATGACTCCCCCCCCCGCCACCGGTAAGCCCAAGTCGTCCCTTCTTGACGGCGTGTCGAGCCCGGCCGATATCCGCGACTTCTCCATCGAGGAGCTGGAGCAGCTGACCTATGAGGTCCGTCAGGAGATGATCCAGTCGGTCTCCTTCACCGGCGGCCATCTGGGGGCCGGTCTGGGAGTCGCCGAACTGACCGTGGCGATCCACCACATTTTCGATACGCCGCGCGACCGTCTGATCTGGGATGTGGGCCATCAGGCCTATCCCCACAAGATCCTGACCGGACGCAGGCAGCGCATGCGCACCATGCGCCAGGGCGGGGGTCTGTCGGGCTTCACCCGCCGGTCGGAAAGCGAGTACGACCCCTTCGGCGCCGGGCATTCCTCCACCTCCATCTCGGCGGCGCTGGGCATGGCCGTGGCCCGCGACCTCAAGGGCGCCACCAACAACGTCATCGCGGTGATCGGCGACGGCGCCATGAGCGCCGGTCAGGCCTATGAGGCCATGAACAATGCCGGTGCGGCGGGCTCGCGCCTGATCGTCATCCTCAACGACAACGACATGTCCATCGCGCCGCCGGTGGGCGCGCTGTCGGCCCATCTGTCACGCCTGCTGTCGTCGCCGTCCTATCACTCGCTGCGCCATCTGGTGAAGGATCTGGCCCATCTGCTGCCCCCTCCTCTCGAACGGGCCGTTGGCCGCGCCGAGGAATATGCCCGCGGCATGGTCTCGGGCGGCGGCACCTTGTTCGAGGAATTGGGCTTTTATTACGTGGGCCCCATCGACGGCCACAATTTCGAGCATCTGCTGCCCGTTCTGAAGAACGTGCGCGATTCCGAGGAAACCCGGCCGGTCCTGCTGCATGTGGTGACCAAGAAGGGCCGCGGCTATCCCCCGGCCGAGGCCGCCGCGGACAAGTATCACGGCGTCGGCCGCTTTGACGTGCTGACCGGTCAGTTGGAAAAGCCCAAGGCCAATGCGCCGTCCTATACCTCGGTCTTCGCCAAGGCGCTGATCGCCGAGGCGGAGGTGGATGACCGCGTGGTCGCCATCACCGCCGCCATGCCGGGCGGCACCGGTCTCGACAAGTTCGGCGACCGTTTCCCGGCGCGGACCTTCGACGTGGGCATCGCCGAACAGCATGCGGTGACCTTCGCTGGCGGTCTGGCCACCGAGGGCTTCAAGCCGTTCTGCGCCATCTACTCCTCCTTCCTGCAGCGCGCCTATGATCAGGTGCAGCATGACGTGGTGCTGCAGAAACTTCCCGTGCGCTTCGCCATCGACCGCGCCGGTCTGGTGGGCGCCGACGGCGCCACCCATGCGGGCTCCTACGACATGGCCTTCCTGGGCTGCCTGCCCGACATCGTCATCATGTGCCCGTCGGACGAGGCGGAACTGATGCACGCGGTGGCCACCGCCGTCGCCATCGACGACCGTCCCTCGGCCTTCCGCTATCCGCGCGGCGAGGGCGTGGGCGTCGAACTGCCCGAACGCGGCACGGTGATGCCCATTGGCAAGGGCCGCGTGGTGCGCGAAGGCAACCGGGTCGCCATCCTGTCGCTGGGCACCCGCTTGGCCGAAGTGCTGAAGGCCGCCGACGATCTGACCGCCCGCGGGCTTGCCCCCACCGTGGTCGATGCCCGCTTCATGAAGCCGCTGGACGAGGAGCTGATTCTTCGCATGGCGCGCGAACACGAAATGCTGGTCACCGTCGAAGAAGGTTCGGTGGGCGGCTTCGCCAGCCATGTACTCCATCTGCTGGCGTCCAAGGGCGCCCTGGACCGCGGCCTCAAGGTTCGCCCTCTGGCTCTTCCCGACGTCTTCGTCGAGCATGATGCCCCGATGATCCAGTACGAGAAGATCGGCCTCAATGCTTCGGGCATCGTGGCCACGGTGCTTGCCACCCTTGGGGAAACCCGTTCCATGGTCAGCGCCTGACAATACACACTATTTCTTACGTAATATTACGGCGCCGCCCCATTTCGGGTGGCGCCGTTTTGTATATGGATTGAAATACCGCGAATCAGTGATATTATATATGTAACATTCGAGTTCTGAGGTATGCGGTCATGGAATTGGAAAAACTTCAGGAAAGCGCCCGCCGGGCCAGCGCCTTGCTGAAGGCCATGAGCAACGAACACCGCCTGATGATTCTGTGTCAGCTGCTTCCCGGCGAGAAGTCGGTGGGCGAGCTCGAGCGCATCATCGGCCTCAGCCAGTCGGCGCTGTCGCAGCATCTGGCCCGCCTGCGCCGCGACACCCTGGTCACCACCCGGCGCCAGGCCCAGACCATTTTCTATTCCCTGGCCGGGGTCGAGGCCCGCGCGGTGATCGACACCCTGTATGGTCTGTACTGCCAGCCCGAGGGTGGCTGCGCCGGTTAGGCCTGCCGATACCGCCACACCCCGTTCGAATCCAAGGTCCGCACCACGCTCCCCAGCTTCATCAGATGATGGAGATGGGCAAGGGTCTCTCCCGTGGCGAAGCCCAACTGGTGGGCGTCCAACGGGCGGGTGAACAGCACCTTCAGCACCTGAACCGCTGTGACGGCCTCCGAGCAGGCCCCAAGAGTCTTCTCCAGACGCTCGGCATGATGGGCCTTGAGATCGTCGATGCGGGTATGAAGCCCCTGGAACGGCAAGCCATGGGACGGCAGAACGAATGTGTCCTCGGGGAGTGCACGCAAACGGTCCAGGGCGTCGAGAAAGAGGGAAAGCGGCTCGGATTCCGGCTGCTGCGGCCAGACGCCGACGATGGGCGAAATGCGCGGCAGAACCTGATCGCCGGAAATCAGCAGCCCGGCTTCCTCGCAATACAAGCAGGCATGCTCGGGCGAGTGCCCTCCGCCCTCGATCACCCGCCAGATGCGACCGCCGATGGTCATCTCGTCACCGTGACGGATGCCGATGACGCGCACCGGAATGACGTCGATGCGCGAGCGATAGGTGTTGCGCCGTTCCTTGACCCCCTCCAACTGCTCGGCATCCAGACCGATGCGGGTGTAGTAATGAAGCTGGTTGGCGACAAAGTCGGCACTGTCTTCCAGCCAGAGCATGCGGCCGAACAGCCATTCGCGCATCATGGCGGTAAGGTCCACCCCCAGCTTTTCGCACAGCCAGCCGGACAGGCCCATATGGTCGGGATGGAAATGGGTGGCGATCAGCCGGTTGACCGCCTTTCCGGCCAGCGGCCCGGCGAAGATCTCGTCCCATAAGGCCTTGGTGACGTCATTGCCCAGGCCGGTATCGACCAACACCACACCCTCGCCATCGTCGAGAACCCACAGATTGATGTGATCGAGGGCAAAGGGCAACGGCATGCGAATCCACCGCACCCCCGGCGCCACCTCCAGCAAATGCCCATGCATCGGAGGCTCGGTCAGCGGATGGATCAGGGTCGAACGGCTCACGGCAAGACTCTCCCGGTTAATTCGGTAAGTCTTTGCATATTTGATGCGGTGCGACAAGTTTCAAGCGCCGCTGTCGGTTCGGGCTTTAAATGGCGGTAACGGATTATAGATGGCGGCAGCCGCACAATGGATGGCGGTGAAAATTTTCAGGCCGTTGATTCGGAATGATTTCCGATGAAGCCCGTTTTGGCCGCTTTGAAGTCGGTTCAAGACAACCAATTCGATCGCCCTCGCGACCGTTTTGAAAGCCTCGCGATACGCTTGTTCAGGCGAAGCCCCTCCCTGCCAGAACGATCCCGTAAATCCGGTGCACCACCACAGGCAGGCATGAACGCCGTCCCGAATCTCCGGGGCGCCCACATAGATATGGAACGGTTCAAGGGAGCCATCGGCGCCCCCTTTCTGAACACGCGGCATGATCATATCAAGCAGGTTGGTTCTATAGGCCAGTTGGTCATTGTTGCTGGAACCAGACGCGTTGCATGAAGAGACACCCCTGGGTTCCCCTCTGCACAGCCGCGATCTCGACCGTCTGGCCGACACCGCCCTCGGCAGGTGCGAAGTGTCCCCGCCCTTGGTGGCTCCTCTTCAGGAATCCCAGGCTCCGAGACCACCGTTCAGACCATGACGAACATGGACCGCAACCGTAAATCTACAGACGCCATAGATTAATGGTTTTCTCATTGACGCCCCATCGAACAGTCCGTAGTGTTGTTTCCAGACAATTAACCGTATCAACTTGTTATTTGAGGGGCGCTCGATGCTTTTTTCCACGCTTTGGACCCGTACCCTTCGCGCTGGCCTGACGGCGGCGGCGGCGCTCGGCCTGTCCGGGGCGGCCATGGCCGCCGACAAGGTCGAAGAGATCAAGATCGACTACGCCTATTACAATCCGGTCAGCCTGGTGCTGAAGGATAAGGGCTGGCTCGAGCAGGAATTCGCCAAGGACGGCATCAAGGTCCGCTGGGTTCTGTCCCTGGGCTCGAACAAGGCCCTGGAATTCCTCAACGCCAAAAGCCTTGATTTCGGCTCGTCGGCTGGCGCGGCAGCCCTGTTGGCCCGCATCAACGGCAACCCGGTGAAGTCCGTCTATGTCTATTCCAAGCCGGAATGGACCGCCCTGGTGACGGGCAAGGACTCGGCCATCCAGAAGGTTGCCGACCTCAAGGGCAAGCGCGTCGCCGCCACGCGGGGCACCGATCCCCACATCTTCCTGACCCGCACCCTGGCGGAAAACGGCCTGACCGAGAAGGACGTCAAGATCGTCCTGCTGCAGCATCAGGATGGCCGTCTTGCCCTGGCCAAGGGCGACGTGGACGCCTGGGCCGGTCTCGACCCGCTGATGGCCCAGGCCGAACTGGATGACGGCGCCCGCATCTTCTACCGCAATGCCGACATCAACACCTGGGGCGTTCTCAACACCCGCGAGGACTTCATCGCCGACCATCCGGAACTGGTCTCCCGCGTCCTGGCGGTCTACGAGAAGGCCCGCGCCTTCGCCATTGCCAACCCGGCCGAGTTGAAGAAGACCATCGTCGAGCAGGCCAAGCTCAATGACGCGGTCGCCGCCCGCCAGCTCGAGCGCACCGATCTGTCCACCGCCGCCATCGGCGAGCGCCAGAAGAAGACCATTGAGGGCGCCGGCATCGCCCTGCAGCAGGCGGGCGTCATTCCCGCCGACGTGAATGTTCCCTCCGTCGCCGCTGCCCTGGTAGACTCCAGCTTCGTTACCAAGCTGGGCGTGAAGTGAGGCTGTAACCTTGTCATCCGTGAAAACTTGCGCCGCCTCCTCCGTGGAGGCGGCGCTGCCGTCTTCCAAACGCCCCGGCTTCAAATGGCTGCTGGGCTTTATCCTGCCGGTCGGCCTGGCCCTGGCCTGGGAAGTGGCGGTCGCCCTGAAATGGGCCGATGGCCGCCTGCTGCCCACGCCGTCTCGGGTCTTCACCACCCTGGCCGCTCTGGCCAAGACCGGTGAACTGACCAATCACGTGCTGGCCACCTTGCAGCGTGTGGCGCTCGGCTTCGGGTTCGGGGTGGCGGCGGGCACAGTGCTGGGCGCCGTCAGCGGTTACTGGAGTCTGGCCCGGCGGCTGATCGACCCCACATTGCAGGCGCTGCGCAACATTCCCTCCATCGCCTGGGTGCCGATGTTCATCCTTTGGTTCGGCATCTTCGAGACCTCGAAGGTGATCCTCATCGCGGTGGGCGTGTTCTTTCCCATCTATCTCAGCCTGTCGGGCGCTATTCTGGGCGTGGACCGCAAGCTGGTGGAGGTCGGGCGCATCTTCCGCTTCAGCCATGCCGAGATGATCACCCGCATCCTGCTGCCCGCCACCCTGCCCGCCTACGTCATCTCTTTGCGGTCCGGCCTGGGGCTGGGCTGGATGTTCGTGGTCGCCGCCGAGTTCATGGGCGCCGAGGAGGGCCTGGGCTTCCTGCTGGTCGATGGCCAGCAGACCGGACGTCCGGCGGTGATCCTGGCATCCATTACCGCCTTCGCCATCCTGGGCAAGATCACCGACTGGCTGCTGGCCTCGGCCTCGGCCCGGTTCCTGACCTGGCAAGATTCCTTCAAGCCGGCGGAGTAGAGCCATGCTCGGCATTTCCAATGTGGACAAGCGCTATCCCAACGGCCTGCTGGCCCTGTCCGGCCTGAATCTCGACGTGGCCGAGGGCGAGATCCTGGCCATCGTCGGCGGGTCGGGCTGCGGCAAGAGCACCTTGCTGCGCCTCATCTCCGGGCTGGACACGCCCACCACGGGAACCGTCACCCTGGACGGCACCCCGGTCAAGGAGCCGCGTCCCGAGATCGGCATGGTGTTTCAAGAACCCCGCCTGATGCCTTGGCTGACCATCGACCAGAACGTCGCCTTCGGCATCCGCCATCTGCCCGCCGAGGAGCAGAAAGCCCGCGTGTCGGAGACGCTGGCCCGCGTCGGTCTGGCGTCGCATGTGGGGCACTGGCCGCGCGAATTGTCGGGCGGGCAGGCCCAGCGCGTCGCCCTGGCCCGCGCCCTGGTGGGACGGCCCAAGGTGCTGTTGCTGGACGAGCCGTTCTCGGCGCTGGACGCGCTGACCCGCGGCGATTTGCAGGACCATCTGCTGGATCTGTGGGCCTATGACCGCCCCACCATGATCCTGGTGACCCACGACATCGAGGAGGCCCTGGTCCTGGCCGACCGTATCGTGGTGATGCAGCCCAATCCCGGCCGGGTGCGGATCGAGGTCACGCCGCCCCTGGCGCGGCCGCGCGATCGCCTGGATGCCGAGTTCTTGCAGTGGAAGTATAAACTCTTGGGCGATTTGGACCATGCCAGCCGTCCGCCCACCGGCGACGAATCCTTCCCCGCCGTAGCCATCTGAGAGAAGAATGTCCGATCTTTTTCCGGTTCCCCCGGATTTCGCCGCCCGCGCCCATGTGGATGCGGCGGCCTATGAAAATCTCTATGGGCGATCCCTGGACGACAACCAGGGGTTCTGGCGCGAACAAGCGGGCTTCCTCGACTGGATCAAGCCGTTTACGAAGGTCAGCGACACCAGATTCGATCCCGATGATCTGCGCATCCGCTGGTTCGCCGACGGCACATTGAACGCCTCGGTCAATTGCATCGACCGCCACCTTCCCGCCAAGGCCGACCTGCCCGCCATTCTGTGGGAAGGTGACGCGTCGGATGAGCGCCGCACCGTCACCTGGGGCCAATTGTCCGACCGGGTCAACCGGCTGGCCAATGTGCTGAAGAGCCTGGGCGTGGCCAAGGGCGACGTGGTCACCATCTATCTGCCGGTGATCCCCGAGGCCTTCGTCGCCATGATGGCCTGCGTGCGCATCGGCGCCGTCCATTCGGTGGTGTTTTCCGGTTTTTCCGCCGAGGCCCTGGCCAACCGCATCGCCGATGCCGGTGCCAAAGTGCTGATCACCGCCGACGAGGGCAAGCGCGGCGGGCGGGCTGTGCCCTTGAAGCGCAATGCCGATGAGGCTCTGACCTCTCAGCCCGGTGTCGCCCATGTGGTGGTGGTGCGCCGCACCGGCGCCCCCGTGCCCTTCTCGCCGGGCCGCGATCTTTGGTACGAGGACGCCCTGGCCGCCGCCCAGCCCTGGTGCGAGCCGGTGGAGGTGGGAGCGGAGGACCCGCTGTTCATCCTTTACACCTCCGGCTCCACCGGCAAACCCAAGGGCCTTGTCCACACCACCGGCGGCTATCTGGTTCATGCGGGCACCAGTTGGAAGACCATCTTCGACTGGCATCCGGGCGATGTGTTCTGGTGCACCGCCGATGTAGGCTGGGTCACGGCCCACACCTATAAGATCTACGGACCGCTGCTGAACGGTGCCACCAGCGTGTTGTTCGAGGGCGTGCCCACATGGCCGGATTCCTCGCGCTGGTGGTCGATCATCGAGCGCTACCGGGTCGCCATCTTCTACACCGCGCCCACCGCGCTGCGCTCCCTGATGCGCGAGGGCGAAGGGCCCGTGCGGCGCCACGACCTCTCCAGCCTGCGGGTCCTGGGTTCGGTGGGCGAGCCCATCAACCCGGAAGCCTGGCGTTGGTACCATTCGGTGATCGGCGCCGGGCGCTGCCCCATCGTCGACACCTATTGGCAGACCGAGACCGGAGCGGTGCTGCTGGTGCCCATTCCCGGCGCCATTCCCAACAAGCCGGGCATGGCGGCCAAGCCCTATTTCGGCATCCGCCCCGTGGTGGTCGATGCGCAAGGCAACCGCCTGGACGGCGTGGCCGAGGGCAATATGTGCTTCGAAGGCTCGTGGCCGGGACAGGCGCGCACTATTCTCCACGACCACGAACGCTTCATCCGGACCTATTTCGCCCCCTATCCGGGCCTGTTCTTCACCGGCGACGGGGTGCGCCGTGACGAGGACGGCTATTACCGCATCAGCGGCCGGGTGGACGACGTCATCAACGTCTCGGGCCACCGGCTGGGTACGGTGGAGCTGGAAAGCGCCATCTCGTCGCACCGGGCCGTGGCGGAATCGGCGGTGGTCGGTTTTCCCCACGACTTGAAAGGCCAGGGCGTGTTCGCCTATGTCACACTCAAGGACGGCATCACCGAGTCCGAGGAATTGCGCAAGGAACTGGTGGCCTGGGTCCGCGCCCGTATCGGCCCCATCGCCAGCCCCGATGTGATCCAATGGGCCCCAGCCCTGCCCAAGAACCGGGCGGGCAAGATTTTGCGCCGCATCCTGGCCAAGGTGGCCGCCAACGATTTCGAGAATTTCGGTGACACCTCCACCGTTGCCGACCCCGCCGTCGTCGGCGACATTGTTCAAAGCCGTAAGGACACTCTTGAAAGGGAACAGGTATGAACGCCGATGAATTGCGCAGCCTTCAGGCACCGCTCAAGGACAGCTACAAATCCACCCCTGACGTGGCCAAGATCACCCTGAAATCCAAGGGCGAGCTGGATTCCGACGATGTGGTTTGCCGCGTCGAGACTGGCCGCGCCCTGGTGGAAGCCGGGCTGCACCCGGCCACTGGCGGCACCGGCGCCTTCGCCTGTTCCGGCAATATGCTGCTGGACGCCCTGGTGGCCTGCGCTGGCGTCACCTTGAAGGCGGTGGCCATCGCCATCGAGTTCGACCTGAAAGGCGGCACCGTCTCGGCCGAGGGCGACCTGGATTTCCGCGGCACACTGGGCGTCGCAAAGGACGCGCCGGTGGGCTTTGGCGAGATTCGTCTGACCTTCGACCTGGAGACCTCCGAGTCCAAGGAGCGCATCGACCAACTGACCAAGCTGACCGAACGCTATTGCGTGGTGTTCCAGACCCTGGCCAAGCCGCCGGTCCTGGCGTTGACCGTGAAAAGCCATGGCTGAGGACAGCAGGAGGCCGGAGACCCTGGCGGCGCACGCCATGGGGCGGATCGACGGGGCGACGGGGGCGGTCATTCCCCCCATCCATCCGTCGGCCACCTATGAGCGCGACGCCGATCTGGGTTACTCCAGAGGCCGCTGCTATTCCCGCGCCGACAATCCCTCCTACGACGCTGCCGCCGACACGCTGACCGCGTTGGAAGGTGGCGCCCAGACCCTGCTGTTCGCGTCCGGCATGGCCGCCGCCACGGCGGTGTTCCAGGCGCTGGAGCCCGGTGACCATGTGCTGATCCCTGAGGTGATGTATTGGGCGCTGCGCGGCTGGCTGCACGGCTTTGCCACGCGGTGGGGGCTGCGCGTGGAGGCGGTGGACACCTCCGATCTGGACGAGGTCCGCCGCGCCTTGCGGCCCGGCCTCACCCGGCTGATCTGGGTGGAAAGCCCGGCAAATCCGCTATGGGTGATCAGCGACATCGCTGCCCTGGCCCAACTGGCCCACGAAGCGGGGGCCCGCCTGGCCGTGGATTCCACCATCGCCACGCCGGTCTTGACCCGGCCGCTGGAATTGGGCGCCGATCTGGTGATGCATTCGGCCACCAAATACCTCAACGGCCATTCAGACGTGGTGGCCGGCACGCTCACCACCAAGGTCAAGGACGATCCCTGGGCCAGGATCAAGGCCGTCCAGACCCAGATCGGCGGCGTGCTGGGACCGTTCGAAGCCTGGCTGCTGCAGCGCGGATTGCGCACCCTGTTTGCCCGCGTGCGCTGGCAGTGCACCTCGGCCCTGGATTTGGCCCAGCGCCTGTCCGCCCATCCCAATGTGGCTGAGGTGCTTTATCCCGGTCTTCCCGGCTTCGCAGGCCATGAGACCGCCAGCCGCCAGATGAAAGGCGGCTTCGGCGGTATGCTGTCCATCCGGGTCAAGGGTGGCCGCGAGGCCGCCATCGCCACCGCCGCCGCCACCCAGGTCTGGACTCGGGCCACATCCCTGGGCGGCGTGGAAAGCCTGATCGAACACCGCGCCAGCATGGAAGGGGCCGACTCGCCCGTGCCGGATGACCTGTTGCGGTTGTCCGTGGGGCTCGAGGCGGTGGACGACCTTTACAATGACCTGAGCCAAGCCCTCGGTCTATGAAATGGCCGACAGGGCCTGATCCAGATCGCGGATGATGTCGTCGGCGGTTTCCAATCCCACCGACAGGCGGATCACGTCGGGACCGGCGCCCGCCGCCACCCGCTGTTCGTCGCTGAGCTGGCGGTGGGTGGTCGAGGCCGGATGCAGGATCAGCGAGCGGGTGTCGCCCACATTGGCCAGATGGGAGAACAGCCGCACGCCTTCCACCATCTTGATCCCCGCCTCGTAACCGCCCTTGACCCCGAAGGTGAAGACCGAACCTGCGCCCTTGGGCAGGTATTTGGCCGCCAGATCAAAGTAGGGGCTGGATTTCAGCCCGGCATAGGATACCCAGGCCACTTTGGGATGGGTTTCCAGGAATTCGGCCACCTTGCGGGCATTCTCCACATGGCGCTCCATGCGCAGCGGCAGGGTCTCGATGCCCGTGATGGTCAGGAAGGCGTTCATGGGCGCCATGGCCGGGCCAAAATCTCTGAGCGCCACGGCGCGAGCCTTGGTGGTGAAGCCGAAATCGCCGAAGGTCTCGTAGAAGGTCAGGCCGTGATAGGCGGGCTCGGGCTTGGTCATGGACGGAAACTTGTCGTTCTGCGCCCAGTCGAAACGCCCCGATTCCACAACCACGCCGCCCAATGAATTGCCATGCCCGGCCAGGAACTTGGTGGTGGAATGGCAGATGATGTCCGCACCCCAATCGAACGGGCGGCACAGATAGGGCGTGGCCAGGGTGTTGTCCACCACCAGGGGAATACCGGCCTCGTGCGCCACGGCGGCGATGGCTTCCAGATCCACCACCACGCCGCCGGGATTGGCCAGACTTTCCACGAAGATGGCCTTGCACTTGGGCGTCATCGCCTTACGGAAATTGTCCGGGTCCTTGGGATCGACGAAATGGCAGGTCCAGCCCAACTTGCGGAAGGTCAGGCCGAACTGGGTGAGCGAGCCACCATAGAGATTGCGCGACGCCAGGAACTCGTCACCCGGCTCCAGCAGGGTGAAGAAGGTCAGGAACTGCCCGGCATGGCCCGAGGCGGCGGCCACGGCGGCCCGCCCGCCTTCCAGGGTCGCCACCCGCTCCTCCAGCACCGAAACGGTGGGATTGGTCAGCCGCGAATAGATGTTGCCGAAAGTGTGCAGGTTGAACAGCGATGCCGCCTGTTCGGCGTCCTCGAACACATAGGACGAGGTCTGGTAGATGGGGGTGATGCGCGCCCCCGTGGCCGGATCGGGCGCGGCTCCGGCATGGATGGCGCGGGTCTCGAAGCCATAGCTTTGATTGCGCGGCGGCATGGGGCGGTCCTTGCGGCCCTGGGCGCGCGGCGCCTCGGGCGCCTGATTGCGGATCAGCCCCGTATTGACCCCGCTCCACCCCAACTCGCCGCCCAGGCGGCCGTATTCGATCTTGGGGCAGCGGTCCATCACCACTTGAAGCCCCGCCGCCTCGGCCTTGGCGGCGGCCTCGTCGTTGCGCACCCCCAACTGCATCCACAGCACCTTGGCGCCCATGGCGATGGCTTCATCAGCCACCGGCCCCACCTGATCGGAGCGGCGAAAGACATCGACCATGTCCACCGGCTCGGTGATCTCCGACAGGCTGGCCCGCACCGTCTCGCCCAGGATCTCCTGTCCGGCGGCGGCCGGGTTGACCGGGATCACCCGATATCCCTTGGTCTGAAGGTACTTCATGACGAAGTAGCTGGGACGGTTCCAGTTGGTGCTGGCCCCCACCATGGCGATGGTCCGCGTATCGGCAAGAATCCGCCGCAGCAAGGCATCGCTGTAGACGGTTAGGGGGCGGTCGGTCATGAAATCCTCGATGTCCAAGTGCGGATCGGAAAATTGCCAGGCATCACTATCGTCCCCCCGGATTACGTCCCCGAAAGCCTCAGATAACGACAAGGCGCTCGGATATCGTATATCAGCAAGGGTTCGGCGCGAATATCGCTGACCCGCTCAATGGCGTCGAGAAACTTCGTGGGACTATTCCCGCCCCCGGCCACGGGAAAAATCGTCCAGGGCAGCCACATCATTGATGGCGATTCGGTTGCCGTCGAAACTGACGCCGACCGAGCGGAGTTTCGGCAACACCCGTGACGAAAACGTCTCGGGCCTGACTCCGATCCATCCCGCCAGAATCTTGTGTTTGGGCGGCAGGACAATCACCGCGGGGCCAAGGGTGGCGTCGGTCAGCGACAACAACAGCCGGGCCAGGCGCTGGGCCGGAGACAGGGATTTGAGGGCCGCGACTTCCGCTGTCAGGGCAGAAAGCCTGCCATAGACATGGTTGAGAACGCGTTGTCCCCCGATGGGTAACAGTGCCGCATCCACGGCCAGGAGCAGGCTTTTCGGCAAAAGGGTCGCCGTGCTGAGCCGCTCGACGCCGAGAAGCGCCTCTTCCCCGAAGCAGTCGCCGGGACGCAGGATTTCGATGATGCAGGCCGCCCCCCCGGCGACGACCGAGGATGTCATGATCGCCCCGCCCGAGACGATCACGTATAGACGGCCTCCCCCCTCGCCCTGCCGGTATAAAATACCGCCAAGACTCTGGCGCAGCGGTGTTATGGCCCTGTCCACCTGCGCGGCGGGCCATTGCGCCACTTCGGCAAGCAGGGGAATTCTAGAAAGGATCGCCAGGCTGGTCTGGTCGAGAGTTTCGGCCCGGCGCGCCCTGGCGCGGCCGGAAACGGAAATGGAATCGCGCATGTCCTTGCGGCTCCCCGGAACATATTCGTGAGGATTCGGCGCACCGGCGGATTTCCATGAAGTCCGCGGACGCTGTGTCGACGAAAGGGCTCAGACGGGAACAGGAGGTGCGCGGGAGCGAAAAGCTGCCGGACGGGGCGTGGATTCCGGCCATGCCGTGGGGATTGCGGCAACCCGGACCGGAACGGGCGCCACCGCTTCCCAGAAATTCCCTGGCGGGACCATTGCGGGCGAAACGGCGGTATTCTGGCATAGTGGGCAATGGACCTTGACCGGCCCGTCGGGAACTGTATTGCCCTTGGCCGAGCAAATGGACGCGGCATCCAAGACGAAGGCGGCCTCGGCCGGAACCACGGCGAAGGGCAGCAGGCCTTGCAAAAGCAGGGCGAAGGCCATGGCCATCCCCCAGGCCGCCCGACCCAACCCCGCCGTCCTTGTTCCGCTTTTCCTGGACGCCATGGCCCACCGCATATGCCGACACCTCCCCCTCATGAAACGGGGGAGAATTTACAAAAGTCAAGCCGATGTCGATTCTAGGGTAATACCCCGAGTCTCGGCGTTGACGCTGGGGGGGCGGCTGGGGCATCTGCTTTAGCCCATGGCACGTCAACGGCAAGCAGTCCGGATCTTCACAACGCGAAAATCGGGAGAGACCCTTCTCTCCCGCCTGATCTGCGTCGTGCTGTCTCTCGGTCTGCTGTTCGGCGCCACGACCGTTTCGGGGACACTCCCCGCCGGGGATGGCGACCAGATCGTCATATGCACGTCGCAAGGCATGGTGACCGTCGATCCCGGCGCCACCCAGCAATTCCCGGCGGCGGAACACTCCACCCCCACCCATTGCCTGTGCTGCCTGCCGTCGCTGCATGGCGGCGTGGACGTGGCGCGCTCCGTATCCTCCGTCTCGCCCACCCCCACGATCATCCAGCGGCTGGCCCCTCCCCCGGTGGTCGGGCTCGTCTCGCCTCTGCGCCCCTGGACCTCCCAGCCCCCTCGGGCCCCCCCGGCCATCTGAAGCCCGAATACGGATTGTCAGTCCCCGCCCGCCTTTTCACGGCGGACGGGACGCTCGGGATATGTCCGGCTTTGGATAGCCGGTTGGGACTTCAGGGGTCGTGATGAACAAAGTTTGGATGATCGCCGCCGCGGCCTCCGCGGTGCTGCCGTGCGCCATGGCCGCGCAGGCCGAGGAGAATGACGTCGATCTGGCTCCGGTCACGGTGACCGCGACCAAGACGGAAAAGCCGGTATCCGAGGCGCCCGCGACGGTCAGTGTGGTGACCGACAAGCAGATCGAGCACAACAATGTCAGGCGCATCGATGAAGCGCTGACCAGCACAATGGGCGTCTACGTCAAGGGGCTGGGCGACGGACAGACCAGCAATTTCAGCAATCAGGTCACCATGCGTGGCGTGCCGAGCTATAGCCGGACCGGCGTGATGATCGACGGCGTCAGCATGACCGATGGCTTCAGCCAGGGTGCCAATATGTCGGTGGTCCCCATCGACAACATCCAACAGATCGAGGTGGTTCCCGGCCCCTTCTCGTCCCTCTATGGCGGATCGGCCATGGGCGGTGTGGTCAACATCATCACCAAGGCCCCCACCAAGCGCGAAGTCATCGGCCGCCTGGGCTATGGCAGCAATGATCATCACCTGGAAAGCGGCACCTACCGCGACCTCTGGACGCTGGGCGGCGCCAAGCTGGGAATTGTCGCCAATCTGGATCACGAGGCCAGCGGGGGCTACGTCAACGAATACGTCAACAAGTCGGCAGCGGGCGCTGGCGGCACCAATGTGACCGGATGGGCCGCGACCACCAGCAATACCGGGGCGGCCCAGTACACGATCGGCGACAAGGGGCGGCGCGGCTGGAACAAGGACAATGCGGGACTGAAGCTGTTCCTCGACTTTGACGACGACAGCAAACTGACCCTCGAAGGGTCCTATCACAACTCGTTCACCATCTTCGACAGAAGCAATTATTACCTGACGGATGCAGCAGGGAACCACTATCCCAGCGGACTTGCCACCAACAATCTGACGCTCGGCGGCGCGGGCGCGAATGTCCAGACCAAGGCTGGCGATTTCGTCGCCGGTCCCAATGGCGAGGAGGTTCAGCGCTACCGAATCGGCTACGAGACCAAGATCTGGAGTGACGTCACCACCAAGATCACGGTCAACCACCAGCGGAACAATTACTGGTACGTCACGCCGGACACGACCACGTCCAACGACTATCTGGGTGGCGGAAAGTACAGCGATATCCCCACGACGAAATTGGACGTGGATTCCAATATCGGCATGCCCATCGGCACACAGCATTACCTGATCAGCGGCATCGCCTGGAATCGCAACGAGTTGTACAAGCAGGACTACCTCATGGGGAGCTGGCGCGAGGTCGGCACCCTGGGCCGCGTGGTCAACATCATGCGCGGCGCCACCACCACCAAGGCCGCCTATGCCCAGGACGAATATTCCCCCATTCCTCCGCTGACCCTGACCGCTGGGTTCCGCTACGACATCTGGTCCACCAATGGCGCCACCAGCGGCTCGGCCTATACTCAAAGCGGCACCACCTATACCGCGTACAACAAGGGCTATCGCGAGCGGACCAAGGGCGCGCTCAGTCCGAAACTGGCGGCGGTCTACAAGTTCGATACCGGAACGGTGCTGCGCGCCGCCTGGGGCCGCGCCTTCCGCACGCCCAATCTGTCGGACCTCTATTCGACCACCCAGACCAGTTCCAGCACCACCAACGCCAATCCCGACCTGAAGCCGGAAAAGGCCCGGTCTTGGGAAATCGGCGCGGAACAGGCCTTCGACACAGGAACGACCCTGCGCGGCACCTATTTCAACACCCAGATCACCGACATGATCTATTCCTACTCGACGGGAAGCAGCCCGTCGGTGACCAACCGGGTCAATGCGGGATCGGTCCATATCCAGGGCTATGAGGGGGAAATCCGCCAGAAATTCCTGGGCCGGTTCACCGCGTTTGCCAATCTGATCTATCAGGACGCCTATGTGGTCAACAACCCCAGCGTCCCCAGTTCGGTGGGCCATCGGGTCACCTATATGCCCGACCAGATCTGGAATATCGGCCTCGACGGTGAATACAAGGGCGCCTTCGGCTCGTTCAACATCCAGCACGTCGCCAAGCAGTTCGGAACGAACAATAGCGCGGATACCGCCAAGAACGTCTTCGGCGCCTACGACCCCTACACGATCGCCAACCTGAAGCTCGGCTTCAACATCACCGAGAACTACCAGGCCAGCCTGGCGGTCAACAACATCACCGACAAGCAGTACTTCAGCTATTACGCCGCATCGGGCCGAACCTTCTTCGGCTCGCTGCGCGCCCAATTCTAACCCGCATAAGGAGATGGCCATGCCTAAGCCCATATCTCTCGCCCTCTCGCTGCTTGGCGGTTTGCCGTGGATGGCGATGCCGTCCATGGTCATGGCGGCGCACAACCACGACGGTGGCGAGCCAAGCGCAAAGCCGGCTGTCGCCCTGGTGGCGCCGGTCGTGTCCCATCCGGTTCCCGATGTGCTTTGGTTCTCGGATTCGCCACCCTTCCAGAAGAAGGCGGCAGCTGCAGCCCCCGCGCCGGAACCGGGGGCCCAGGGCGCTCAAAGCGTCGAGGCCGCGGTCGTCGATCTGGGCGAGCGGGCTCAGAACAGCACGAACAACAAGCGTCTGTGGCTGAGGACCGGAGCGGACCCCGCGCGGGCCGCCGCCATGGGCGTCGCCACCATCGCCTCGACCATCCGGGTTCTGGGCGCCGATGGCGAAAGCTGGACCGTTGCCCCGGTTTCCGATGGCGGGCGCTATCTGGCCGAGATCCCCATCGCCATGATGGGCTTTTACAACGCCTATCTGACACAGGCGGCGCTTACCGGCGACCGCCTGGAAGCGCAGGTCGCCAAGGCGGAGGTGCTGAAGGGAACCTGCTGCAAGAAGGGCGTCGATCCCGAACAGGAAAAGGCGATCAGCGATCCGACCCAGCCCATGGAGCTGGTCCGCGACCACATGCCCGACGAAAAGCTGTTCACCCGTCTGGTGTCGGGCGACAAGATCAACTTCACCGTCACCAGTTTCGGCAAACCCCTGGCGGGCGCCAAGGTAACCTTCTGCAGTCAGCAGGGCTGGAGCAAGACCGTCACCAGCGACGACCAGGGACGCGTCCAGTTCACCCTGATCCGCGACTATTTCCCCGGCTGGGACGACTTCAAACGGCTGACCAAGCAGACCTTCCTGATCACCGCCGAGGCGCAAACCGACACGCCCGGCATGTGGAACGGCCAGGAATACCGCTCGGCCCATCTGCGCACCACGCTGTCAGGCAAGTATTCGCCCTCGCCTTACGACTACCGCTCCTACGCCTTCGGGCTGGGAATCAGCGGTGGAATCGCCCTCTTTCTCGGGACGGCCATCTACCTGTACCGCCGACGCCGGGTGAAGCCCTTCCAGGAGATCCGGTTCAATGAGCAGGCTTAAGGCCGCCGTCGACGGCGTCAATTTCAACCGCTTCCGCTTCTGGCTCCAGGCGTTCTTCTTCGTCCTGGTGATCTATGGCGGCTATTTGGGCATCGAACTGGGCAATTCCCTGCCCATGCTGTCATGCGGCTACAACAATGAAGGCCGCATTGGCATGTGCTTCCTGATGCCGTTGCAGCACGAGCTGGGCTGGACCTGGGCCAAGCTGTTCAGTTGGGCCATCACCTCGCTTCTGACCACCTTCGCCGTATTCGTTCTGTGGTTTGTGGCCATCAACAAGGGCTGGTGCGGATTCGTCTGCCCGCTGGGCACGCTGCAGGACTGGATGACGGCCCTGCGGCGGCGACTGGGAATCCGCTATTCCCGCTATACGCTGGGCCAGTTCAAGCAACTGACCCGGATCAAATACGTCCTGCTGGCCCTGGCCGTGCTGATCCCGCTGGGTGTCGGCGGCGGCTGGTTCCACAACGACATGAAGCTGCCCTTCTGCTCCATCTGCCCCGGTAAGATGATCATTCCCCTGCTCACTGGTAACACCCAGTACTTCACCGTCGACTTCTCCACAAAGACGGCCATGGTGATGAGCGCGTTGGGCATGCTGACCACCGGGCTGTTCTTCGTGGGCTCGTTCGTCAAGAAGCGCTTCTGGTGCTTCTACTGCCCCATGAGCGCGCTGCATTACCTGTTCTCCAAGCTGGCCGTCCTGCGGCTGGTCAAGGACGGCGGAAAGTGCACCCGCTGCGGCGACTGCTACCGGGTCTGCGACATGGAGATCAAGGAGATCGCCGACGATATCCGGGTCGGCGACATCATGATGGACGACTGCACCTTATGCCTGAAATGCGTGGCCGCCTGCCCCGAGACCGGGGCCTTGAAGGCGAATTTCGCCGGCCGGGCGATCTTCGAGGCGACCGAGGCCGGTTTCATCAAGCGAATGAACAAAGGATGCAAGGCATGACCGCCGCCGCTCCCAACGATTTCGCGCGCAGCAAGCAGGCGCGTGAAGCCGAGAACATGCTGGACCACATCGTCGATGACTTCGACGACAACCTGGCCAGCATGACCTATTTCTACGACCTGTTCCGCCGCGTCTACATCCAGGGAGAGGACATCCGGCCAAAAGGCATTCAGGTGGGCACCACCTGCATCCAGGCCCCCGAGGAACTGATCCACGCCTTTGGCGCCCATCCGGTGCGGCTGTGCAATGGCTCGTATCATTACGACCAGATCGGCGCCGATTTCATGCCCGCCAAGTCGTGCTCCCTGGTCAAGGCGACGCTGGGCATGCTGTGCTCGGAAAATCCGGTTCCTCGCGTCGGCAAGCTGGATCTGGTCGTCAACCCCACCACCTGCGACCAGAAGAAGAAGGCCAGCGCCATGATGGAAGGCATGGGCCATACGGTCTTCGATCTGGAGCTTCCCAACGTCAAGGAAAGCGAGGCGTCGCGCGTCTATTGGCAGCGGTCGGTGCGCGAATTCGCCGAGCGTCTGCGGGCGCTGACCGGCAAGCGCCTGACCCGCAAGAACCTCCTGGCCGCCATGGCCAAGACTAGGCGGGCCGAGATGGCCTTTCGAACCATGGACACCTTCCGCCAGCGGCAACCGGCCGTCTTGCTGGGCAAGGATGTCTTCTTGGTCACCAACGCCTTCTTCTTCGACGATATCGAACGCTGGACCGAGGCCGTCGAGGCGCTGAACCAGGAACTGGCCGCACGCGCCGAATCGGGCGTCACCGCCGCCCAGCGCAAGGCGCCGCGCATCGTGTTCACCGGGTCGCCGCCGATCTTTCCCAATCTCAAACTGCCGATCCTGATCGAGCAGGCGGGCGGCGTGGTGGTGGCCGACGAGACCTGCTCGGCCAACCGCATGCTTTACGACATGACGGCGGTGGATGAATGGCTGGTCAACGACATGGTGGACAGTCTGGCCGACAAATACCTGAAGCCCTGCACCTGCCCCATCTTCACCCGCAACGAGGACCGTCAGCGCCGCCTGCTGGAACTGGCCGCCAAATTCTCCGCCGATGGCGTGGTCTATCAGTCCTTCGCCGGTTGCCAGGTCTACGAGATGGAGCAGAAGTCCATCGCCGACCTGCTGAACGCCCAGGGCATTCCCATGCTCTACGTCGAGACCGATTACAGCCCCGACGACATGGGGCAGTTGTCCACCCGCATCGAAGCCTTCCTCGAATCCATCAAGACGCGCAAGAGGAACCGGAAATGACCTATTTCGCCGGGATCGATATCGGCTCGACCGCCATCAAGGTGGCGCTGGTCCATGGGGACGGCACCCTGGCCGGGGCGCATGTGACCGCCTCGGGAAGCCTGTTCCACAAGAACGCCAAGGAGGCGCTGCAAGGCCTGCTGGACCGCCATGGCCTGCGCCGCGAACAGGTCCGCTACCTGATCGCCACCGGCTATGGCCGCAAGCTGTTCAAGGAGGCCGATGATTCCATCAGCGAAATCACCGCCAACGCCATCGGCGCGCACGAGGCCGGAAAGGCGTTCGGCGGCGTGCGCACCATCATCAATATCGGCGGCCAGGATTCCAAGGCTATCCAGATCGATGGCGAAGGCGGTGTGGTCAACTTCGCCATGAACGACAAATGCGCCGCCGGAACCGGGCGTTTCCTCGATGTGGCCGCCCGCAACCTGGATCTGGATCTGGAGGATTTGGGCGACATCCACTTCAACGGAGCCGGGGCGGCGCTTTCCATCAACAGCACCTGCACCGTGTTCGCCGAATCCGAGATCATCGGGCTGCTGGCCAATGGCCACGGAAAAGGCGAGATCGTCGCCGGTATCCATTATTCCATCGCGCGCCGGACCGTGCGCCTTGCCAAGCGGGTGGGGATCGAGGACCGCGTCTATTTCGACGGCGGCCCGGCCCTGAACAAGGGATTGGTGGCGGCCATCGAGGACGAACTGGGCCGCCAATTGGTGGTGCCCGAACATCCCCAGACCACCACGGCCTTCGGTGCCGCCATCCTGGCCCGCAGCGAGTACCTGGCCGAACAGGGAGACGAGGCGTGAGCCCCGAATCCCCCCTGGCGATCGGCTTGCCCATGGCCATGGCCATGGGGCTGGTGTTCGGAATGGGGCCTTGCCTGCTGTCGTGCCTGCCTTATCTCGGCCCGGTCTTCCTCGGCTCGGACGAGGGCGTCGCCAGATCGTGGCGCATCATGCTTCCCCTGTCGCTGGGGCGGCTGGGAAGCTATGGCGGGTTGGGAATCGCTTCGGGTCTGGTGGGTCATCTGGCCGAGGACATGATTGGCATCGCGGCCATCCGCTTCCTGGTCGGAAGCGCCGCGCTTCTTATGGGCGTTGCCCTGCTGGCCGGTGAACGCAAGGGGCACCGGCTATGCTCGCTTGCCGCCGAGACGACGCGGCCCGCCGGGCTGGTCCTCATGGGGCTGGGACTGGGCATGACGCCCTGCGCACCCCTGGGAGCCGTCCTGGTGTCCGCCGCGGCCTCCTCGGACCCGGTCTGGGGAGGCGTTCTCGGCCTGTGCTTCGGCCTCGGAGCCATTACGGTTCCGGCCATTGCCTATGGAATCGGAGGCGCCTTCATCGGCGCGCAATTGCGCAATGCCCTGGGTCGCTGGCGAACCGGCATCGAGAGGACAAGCGCCGCCCTGCTGATCGGTTCCGGTCTGCTGGGCATCTGGCGCGGCCTGGGCCTTTAAGAAGGGGAGCGCCGGACATGTTCACCATGGGAAGCTTGGGTCTGGGATCGCCACGGGGTTTCGGCGGACCGGCCTCGACCGGAATCGCCGCCCTCGCCCATCTTGTGCTGGCCGGACTCCTGATGATGGGTTTCGAGACGGCGGAACGGCCCAAGCCGCCCGCAGCCTCCATGATCGAGGTCCGCTTCACCGCGCCGCCACGTCCCGTTCCGCCCCAGGCCCCGCAGGCCGTCCCGCAAAAGCCGCTTCCGCCGCCGCCCCCCAAGGCGCCCGCGGCGAAAGTGGTGAAGGCTCCGTCTCCACCGGTTCCCACCGTCACCTTGCCCGTTGCCGAGGCGGCTCCGGCTTCTCCTGCCGCCCCGGCGGCTTCCGTTGTGGCCGAGCCCGCACCATCGCCCGTGGTCGAAGCGCGTTTCGACGCCGCCTATCTCAATAACCCCAAGCCCCCCTACCCCGTCGCCTCGCGGCGGATGGGCGAGGTGGGAACGGTTTTCCTGCGGGTCCTGGTCTCCGAGAACGGCAAGGCCATCGAGGTCATGCTGAAGCGTTCTTCCGGTTCGGCGCGCCTGGACCAATCGGCGTTGGAGACGGTCAGGACGTGGAGCTTCCAGCCCGCCCATCGCGGTGGAACGCCGCTGCAAAGCTGGGTGGTGGTGCCCATCGAGTTCAACCTGAATTGATCCATTGGAGAATGACGACGTGAGAACCGAAATCGGATTGGCTCATTTCTGGGAACAAGGCGACATCGTCAGCCACACCGTGGCCATCATCCTGGCTTTTCTCTCCGTGGCGAGTTGGTCGGTCATCGCCCTTCGCTTCGTCGCGCAGATTCGCGTCAACCGAAGCGTCGACGGCGCGCTGGAAACCTTCTGGTCCGCCCCCACGCTGGAAGAGGCGGTGGAGCGGATGACCCGGCGCGACTATTCCGGCATCCTGGCGGGCCTCGCCAGGATCGGGGTCGAGGCCGCCCGCATCCATGCCCAGCACGAAGAGCGCGGCATCGGCTCGGGTGTTTCCAGCAGTGAATTCCTGACGCGGGCCATGCGCAATTACATGGTCCGCTCCCAGGCCCGGCTGGAAAGCGGTTTGACCTTCCTGGCCTCGGTGGGATCGACGGCGCCCTTCATTGGATTGTTCGGAACGGTCTGGGGAATTTTTCACGCCCTGGTCGGATTGTCGGGCGCCACCCAGGTGGTGTTGGACAAGGTGGCCGGACCGGTGGGCGAAGCCCTGGTGATGACCGCCGCCGGGCTGTTCGTGGCCATTCCCGCCGTCCTGGCCTACAACGCGCTCAATCGCGCCAACCGCCTGATCGGGGCCTATCTGGACGGCTTTGCCCATGACCTGCACGCCTTCCTGACCACGGGCGCGCGGGTCGCGGGCGGCCACTGAACGGAGAAGAGGAGGCGGATCATGTCGTTCGGATCTTTCGGGGAAGGCGCGGGCAATGCCCCCATGGCCGATATCAACACCACGCCGCTGGTGGATGTGATGCTGGTCCTGCTGGTGATCTTCATCATCACCGCCCCGCTGTTCAACCAGGCGGTTCCCGTGGATCTGCCCAAGGTCGATGCCACGGCCCTGGACGACAAGCCGAATGTGGTGCACGCCGACCTGCAGGCCGACGGAACCCTCATCCTCGACGGACAGCCCAGCGACCGCCAGCAATTCGAGACCCGCTGCCGCACGGCCGTCGCCGCGGGCAGGGAGGCGGAACTCCATCTCAGGGCGGACCGGGCGACCCGCTATGAGCGGGTGGCGGAGGTCATGGCGGGGGCTCAGCGCTCCGGCCTCACCAAGATCGCTTTCGTCACGGATCCCGCAATCCAGTAGAAATGCCGGTCGCTGCGTTGTTCAAGCCCTGGGTGGATCGACCCAGGAGGCTGGTTTCAGCAAAGGCCTTCATGGACAATCCGATGATCCAATCGGAAATCACCATGGGAATGCGCGACGGGGTCAGGAAGGGAAAGCTGCGCAGAAACGCCACCAGGGTGGATAGTCCGCCCGCCCCAATCCCCCGGACCATCAGGCGGGCCAGGATGCCTGCCCTCTGGCCCATGGAATAGCCGCTGCCATAGACCGGTGCCTGCAGGTACTTCATCTTGTTGCGAATCCGCCGCCCGATCTCGGGCCCGGTGAGCAGCCTGCGGTAAAGCTCCTGATAGGCTGCCACCATGGCGTCGATATTCATGGATCTGGGCGCGATATTGGTGGTCAGACAGGTATTGTCGGCATGGCCGTCCAGGGGCAGGAGGCGGCCCTCGCGCTGCATTCTCTCGTGCAGCGGCGTACGCGGCAATGCCATGAGCAGACCGATCATGGCCGACTGGATTCCCGCATCGGTGATGAACCGGTACTGGTGCTCGAAGGTCGCCATGGTGTCGTGGTCGAAACCGATGATGAACCCGCCCAGGACATCGATGCCGTGGGCATAGATCCGCCGGACGGCCGTCAAAGGGTCCTCGCGCAGATTCTGGACCTTTCCGGTTTCCTTGAGGCCTTCGGGATCGGTGGTCTCGATGCCGATGAACACCCAGCCGAAATTGGCGGCGCTAAACAGGTCCAGCAATTCGTCATCCTGGGCCATGTTGAGCGAGGCCTCGGTGCCGAAGCTGAAGAAATAATCGTGGCGGCGCTGATACGCGGCCAGGAAACGCAACAACTCCTTGGCCTCCTTGGGGTTGCCGATCAGATTGTCGTCGACGAAAAAGACGCTACGGGCGCCAAAGCGGCGCAACTGATCCAATTCCCGCTCGATCTGATCCAGACCCTTGACCCTTGGGCGGCGGCCGAACATGACGATGATGTCGCAAAATTCGCAGCGGTACGGGCAACCGCGCGAAAACTGCAGCGTGACATTGGAATAGACCCCCAGCTTCAGCAGGTCGAAGCGGGGAACCGGCGAATCGGCCAAGGCCACCGTCCCCGTCTCGTGATACAGGGATTTCGGGCATCCCGCCTCGAAGTCGCGGCAGAATTCCTTCCACACATACTCGGCCTCTCCGGCCACCACCGTATGGGCGTCCTCGGCGTAGTCCCCGTGGCAAAGCGAGGCATAGCTGCCACCCGCCACCACGTAATGCCCCTGCCGGCGGAAATGGACCAGCAACTCCCGCTGGCGCGGCATCTGCACCCCCATGCCGCAGATGCCGACGATGTCGGCTTTGGTCTCGAGCGGAACCGGCTCGATATTCTCGTCGATGATTTCCACATGCCAGTGGGCCGGGCAAAGGGCGGCCAGGGTCGCCAGACCAAGGGGCGGATTGACCGCCCGTTTGCCCGGCAGAACCTGATCGATGGCCCAACGGAAGCTCCAAAAGCTTTCGGGGAATTTCGGATTGATCAAAAGCAGATGCATGAAGCGATCGTTCCTGGGCTGCGGATCGCTGATACGGGGAATGATCTTATCTTAACGGCGCCCCCCCACAAATTCCCTCAACCCCTTAGGCCCGATACGGGGAACCGCTTAAATTACAAGGGGAATGAGACCTTCATGAACGGCATAACGGGTCAGGTCCGCGGTGCCGCTCAACTTAAGCTTCTGCTTGATGTTGCGGCGATGCACTTCGACGGTCGCCACGGCGATGCCCAGCAGGGACGCAATCTCGGAAGACCGTTTGCCGCTGGCCAGCAATCCCAGCACTTCCCGCTCGCGCTTGCCAAGCACGCTGGGCGGCGGGGCGGCGCTGATCTCGCCGGGCTGGACGTGACGAAGCATGGTATGGGTGACGTCCGGAGACAGAAAACTGCGCCCCGCCGCCACGGCGCGGATGGCCGAGACCAGTTCATCCGCCCCCGCCGACTTGACCACATAGCCATGAGCCCCGGCCTTCAGCATCTCCTCGATATAGATCCGGTCGGCGAAACCGGACAAGGCGACGACCTGCAGACCCGGATGACGTTTCAGGGCCGCGCGCGCCACCTCGATGCCATTGATATCGGGAAGAGCGATATCGAGGACCAAAACATCGGGACGAACATTTTCCAGTGCGGCAAGGGTGTCCGATCCCGTACTCGTCTCGGCGACGATTTCCAGATCCGACTCGGCCTCAAGCGGAACCCGAAGGGCCTCGCGGAACATGCGGTGGTCATCGGCCAGCATCACATGAATGGTCATTGCGCCACCTCCTAGGTGTCCATGGGCATTTCCAAGATAACCGTGGTGCCGCCACGAACACCGCTCGAGATCCCCATGGCACCCTTCAGAAAGACCAGCCGCTCATGGACGCTGGGCAGTCCGAAACCTTTTCCGGCCAGGGCCGTATCACGCCAATCGCCGATTCCGCGCCCCTTGTCCGCCACCGCGATGACAAGCCGTCCCTTGGCGGCGCTGACCTTGACCGTTGCGGTACCGACCCCGGCATGCTTTGACACATTGATGAGAAGCTCGCGCACGGCCCGGAACAATATGGCCGCCTGCGATGGGGTCAGGGGCTTTGGCGCACCGTCATCCTCCACCGCGACCTCCAGGCCGTAGACCCGCTCCATCTCGGCGGCCAGGGAGGAAAGCGCTGGCACCAGCCCCAAATCCATCAGCGCCGGGGGGCTGAGCTTGGAGGTCAGGGCGCGCACGTCCCGGCTTGCCTCCGACAGCAGGCCGCTCAGATCATCGAGCAGGGCGCGGGAAGGAGTCTCGGGCGGCAATCCCTTGGCCAGGGTCTCCAACTTGATGCGGGCCACATGCAGTGTCTGGCCCAGACCGTCATGCAGGTCGGTGGCGATGGCGTGGCGCTCCCTCTGCTCGGTCAGCATTTCCTCCACCGCCAATTGGCGCAGATACTCCATGCGCACCGCGGCAAGCTGCTCCGCCTCGGCCTGCTTGCGCACAGAGATATCGATGAGCGCCAGACGGAGATTGGCCTCGTGATCATCGCCCGTGATGCGCACGCAATCCAATTGGGCGGGAAACCAAAGCCCATCGCCCCGGACAAGATGAAGCTCGATCGTCCGTCGGCTGCGTTCGCCGTCCCGCATCATGGACAGCAGAAAGCGGTGCCAATCATCGCCATCCTCGGGCGCCACCAGGACGCTGAAGCGCGTTTGATGCATCGCGGCGCGCTCGCGCCCCAGAAGGCTGGCGGCCGTGAGGTTCATCCCCTCGATCAGACCCTTTTCGGAAAGGGTGACATATCCCACCGGTGCGAAATCGAAGAGATCCACATAGCGGTCACGGGACTCCTCCAAGGCCAGTTGGGCCCGGCGCAGTTCCTCGTTCTGCATCTCCAGTTCAATCTGATGAACGCGCAGTTCGTGGAGGAGACTCTCCGCCGAAGGCAATTCATCGGCTGAAAGCGAGGACGCTGTCGAAAGAACCTTGTCTTTGATCGCGACCATGGGGCTTGCCCTCTCTGGCTCACGAATAAGGAGCCGAAAGCGATAAATTTTTCCGCCCGGAAGAGTTTAGCACGAGATAGGGCCGATCCACGAACCCTTCTCACCTGCCAAGCAGAGGAGCGATCCGCGCCAGGGATTGCGGGGCGGTCGGACGCGCCGCCGGGTCGCGGGCCATTCCGTCCGCCACCCAGTCCGCCAGGGCCCCTGGTAAGGACGGAACAAGCTCCGTCAGGGGCGGCCTGGCCTCGTCACCCGGCAATTGCCCGCTCAGCAGGCGATAGGCCATGGCCGCCGTGGAATAGATATCCGTCTGCCCATCGACCGCCCCCGTCCCGCCGCGCTGCTCCGGGCTGATATAG
This sequence comes from Paramagnetospirillum magnetotacticum MS-1, assembly GCF_000829825.1. NCBI lineage: Bacteria > Pseudomonadati > Pseudomonadota > Alphaproteobacteria > Rhodospirillales > Magnetospirillaceae > Paramagnetospirillum > Paramagnetospirillum magnetotacticum. Next base: position 113,778 of record NZ_JXSL01000024.1, read on the forward strand.
TCCAAGGTTCCGAACCAGGCATTGGAGGCGGCATCGGTGGCGGCGCCTTGGCGCGCCATGCCGAAATCGCACAGCTTGACCACGCCCTCTTGCCGCGCCGTCAGCAAGATATTGGCCGGCTTGATATCGCGGTGAACGATGCCCCGGCCATGCAGATAGGCCAGGGCCGACAGGACCTGGAACAGGATCGGCAAAGCGACGGAGACGGCCAGCCGCTGCGGCCTCTCGTCTTCGGCCATGCCGGGCTCGTCCGTGTCAAAGCCGGTCAGACGCGGCAGATTGGCCCGCATGAAGGGCAACACCAGATAAGGCGCGCCGTCGGGCATGCGTCCGATCTCATGGACCCGCAGGATATTGATATGGTCCAGCGACGCCATGATCCGCCCCTCGGCCACGAAACGGCGCAGCCACTCGGCCCGGCTGAAAGGCGGTTCCGGTTTGGCCGCATCCACGGCGAAGACCTTGATCACCACAGGGCGGCCCAGAGCCTGATCCGAGGCCAGATACAGGCGCGAAAACACCGTGTCGATCAGATGGCGGGTGACGGTGTATCGCCCGATCGTCTCCATATCCGCCCCTTTCCAAGAAAAAGGGGCCGCCCCAAAGGACGGCCCCCGATCCTAATCCCAAACCTTGGACTACCAGACCACCTTTTCCACATTGTGGAACTCGATGGTGTCCTGGCTGCCGTCATGGTTGGTGACGATGACCGTACCGCTGGCATCGTGGGCGCCGTTGGTGGCCTGAGCCACATGATGGCCCTGGGCATCCACCGAAACCGCCCAACCCGACACGCCTTCAATATTGACCGCAGAGATCTGGTTATCGTGGGTCAGATCCAGGGTATCGGTCCAGTTGGAACCGCGGCCGCCATCCACCACGTCGTGGCCGAAGCCGAAGTCGAACAGGAAGGTGTCGCTGCCCTGATCGCCGAACATGACATCGTCACCGGTCCCGCCGGTGATGGTGTCGTTGCCGCCGCCGCCATGGATCTGGTCGTTACCCGCACCACCATCCAGGATGTCGTTGCCTGCGCCGGTGACCTGGATACTGCCGTTCACCATCTTGGCGTCGCCGTAGATGATATCGTCGCCCGCCCCGGCGCTGATCACGTCATTGGTGCCGTTATCCACCAGGCTGTAGCCGCAGCCCCCGACATTGCCGCCATGGCTGCCGCCCGAATAGCGGTAGGTATAGCCGCCCTTGCCGCCCAGCAGCAGATCGTTGCCGTCGGTGCCGAACAGGTCGTCATTGCCGGAATTACCCACCAGGGTGATGCCGGGAATGGCCGAGCCGCCGCCGATGGCGCCGTCGCAATGGACAACATCACCGACACCCGCCACATCCAGGTTGGACGTCTCGGTGGCATTTGCGGTGATGTGGACGTCAAAGCCGGTGGTCCCCTGGGCCACATTGAGGTTCAGCGACGCGGCGCCGTCATAGTGGCTGGAGTCGACGTTGAAGTCCCAGCTGCCATCGGTGTTGTGCACCAGGGTGCCTTCGTTGCCGGTATAGCTGAGCGAAGCACCGGTGGCCAAGGCGTCGATGTGGTAGCTCAGCGTCTCGGACCCGTCGGTATCGTTGAGGTGGCCGCCGAGATCCACATGATAGCCGCTGGCCGTATGGGTGACCGAGGTGTCCAGGTCGAAGGTGACCGACGATCCAATGCTGTTCAGACGGGCATAGGTCTCGCTGGTGACGCCTGAAGTTCCGTGGCTGGAGACGGCACCCACCATGATGCCGTTTTCCGCCTGGAAGGTCAGGCCATCCACCTGGATCCTATCCACCAGAACGTCGCGGCTGTTGGAGCCGTCATTATCGACGATCTTGATGTCGGCGCCATTCAGCAACTGGTCATGCTGGGCGTCGGTCAGGGTCAGTGAAACCGTCTTGTCCGAGGTGGTGCTGCGATTGACTGTGTAGTGGCCGAGATTGGTGCCGCCCAGATAGACGTCGAAGCCGGCAGCGGTGCTATTGCTGCTGCTGTCGTTGACGTAAAGGTTGATCGCCTTGCTGTCATTGCCCAGATGGGCCACCGACACGCCGTTGGAGCCGATATTGGCGTCGAAGGTCGCCGCATCGGCCACCGCATCCACATGCAGCGCGCCGCTGGTATGGGTGGCGATGCCTGTATCGGTCACCACGTCGTAATTGACCGTGACATCGCCCGACCAATTGGCGTTGGGCGTGAAGGCATAGCCGTCATGGCCATCCGCATCCACCGCATGGACGAAGCTGCCCACCACATTGCCGTTGGTATCCACCGCCGACAGATTGGCGACGTGCAAGGTGTTGTCCACATCGGTGGAATTGGCCAGCAACTGGTCGGTGCGGATGAAGGTCTGAGCATCTTCCGTGCTGGTGCCCAGAGCCGTCGGCCCGGTCACCACGGTGGCGTCGTCGCCCGGATTGAAGTCCAGATTGACCTTTTGGGTGGTGGTTCCGCCCATGCCGTCATTGACGGTGACGTTGAAGCTGTCCGTGCCCTTGAAGTTGGGATCGCTGGAGGTGAAGTGATACTCGCCCGTCGCCGCATCGATGGAGACGGTGCCATGCGCTGTCGCCATGGAGGTGATGGGCGAGCCGTTGGCATTGGTGCCCAGCGAATAGCTGAGCGTATCGCCATCGGAGTCCGTCACATGCACCGCACCGTCGGCATGGCCGGTGGTGTAGTTGCTCTCCACGCTGGTCACCTGCGGCGGATGGTTGAGGTCGACGTCGTTGCCGTCCACCGTCACCCGCAGATCCTCGAAATTGGTGGCCTTGAGGCCGCCCAGGCTCTGGAAGGTGAAGCTCTTGCCCGCATTGGCGGGGTCATCGACAAAGCTGGCGAAATTCATCAGTTCCAGACGCACCGCATGGGTGTACTGGGCAGGCGTCAGATCGACGTTCAGGGTGTCGAAACCCGCCCCGCCGTCATAAACGTCGCCCGTGGTCTGGCCGCCGATGGCCACCACGGTATCGTCGCCCGTGCCGGTCAGGATGGTATCCGCCCCGGCCGAACCGGTGATCACGTCGTTGCCCGCGCCGGTGTCGATCACCTCGACGTTCCGGATGGTGGTGTTCGAGAAGTCGAGATAGTCGTTGCCCGACCCGGCCAGCAAGGTGTCGGTGCCCGCACCGCCGTCGATCACCTCGATGGAGTGCATGTTGCCAAGATTGCTGGTCACCGAGATGACATCGGCGCCCGAGCTGCCCAGGATCGTATCCACGCCCGAACCGCCGTCATAGATGTCGCCAACGCTTTCGGTCGCGCCCGACACCTTGAAAGTGTCGTTGCCCGCGCCGCCATACATGGTGTCGGCCCCGGCGCCGCCGGTGATGGTGTCGTTGAAGCCGCCCGAGAAGGAGACGTTGAACGAGGAGTTGGTCACCGCCGTGCTGGTGCCGTCCAGGGTGGTCACCGCCACATTGATGGAACCGCCCATACCGGTCGGCGAGGTCAGTTGCAGGCCGGTCAGGTCGGCGGGCGCCAGGGTCCAGGTGCCATCGCCATTGTCGACACCGTGATTGAGCGTCGCCCCGCCCGGGATGTTGGACAGGGTGATGGACCCCACCGACTCGCCGGTGATGGCCGAGGCCGAGATGTTCAGGTTGACGGTGACCGACGTGTCGCCCGTCGGATCGTCACCGTAGAGAGTGTCGTTGGCCGTGCTGCCGTTGATGATGTCGGAGCCCGAGCCGCCTTGGGCATAGCCATCGCTGGCGGTATAGGTCGCGCCCGACTGGGCCGACATGCTGGCGTCCTGGGCGTTGATGGTCGCCGCATCCGCCTGGGCGTTGACCGTGATGCCCACACTCTGGTTGACCGTGCCGCCATGACCGTCCGACACCTGCACGGTAAAGCTGTCCGTTCCGTGCCAGTTGCTGTCCGAAGCGGTGAAGGTGAAATCGCCGCTGGCATTGACCGCCAATGTGCCGTGATGGCCTGCGGCGGCGTTGTCGGTGACGGAATAGCTAAGCGTGTCGGTGGCATCCACATCACTGGCGGTGATATGGCCGGTCACCACCGAATTGGCGCTGGTGGTGCTTTCATTGCCGGTCCCGCCGGTGACACTGCTCACCACCGGCCCGTCATTGCTGCCGGTGATGGTGACATTGACCGTGCTGGCGGCCGAGGCCGAGCCGTGGTTGTCCACAGCCACCACCTTGAAGCTGTCGCCCAGGGTCTGGCCGACACCCAGGCTGGAATCGCCGGTGGGGGTGAAGGTGTAGTCGCCGGTGGCGGCATTGATGGTCACGGTGCCATGGGCGGTGGTCAGGCTATCCACCTGATTACCGCTGGCGTCCATCAGGTGATAGCGGACCGTATCGCCCGTATCCACATCCGCGCCCGTCGCATGGCCGGTGATGGCGGTATGGTCGTTGGCGGTGGTCACGTTGGCCACGCTGACCGTCGGGCCGTCATTGGAACCGGTGATGGTCACCGCCACGGTGCTGGGCGCCGAAGCCGCGCCGTGATTGTCCACGGCCACCACCTTGAAGCTGTCGCCCAGGGTCTGGCCGACACCCACCGAGGCATCGCCGGTCGGCGTGAAGGTGTAATCGCCGGTGGCGCTGTTGATGGTCACCGTGCCGTGGGCCGTGGTCAGGCTATCCACCTGATTGCCGTTGCCGTCCACCAGATGGTAGGCCACCGTATCGCCCGTATCCACATCCGCGCCACTCGCATGGCCGGTGATGGCGGTGTATGGTCATTGGCGGTGGTGACGTTGGCGACACTCACCGTCGGGCCGTCATTGGAACCGGTGATGGTCACCGCCACGGTGCTGGGGGCCGAGGCCGCGCCGTGATTGTCCACGGCCACCACCTTGAAGCTGTCGCCC